>JAISKN010000017.1 GCA_031260925.1 Prevotellaceae bacterium
TTCCTCGTCTGTAATTGACGTTCAAATTTCTCAAGACACAAAACTTCTCGATGAAGTCGTAGCCATAGGTTACGGCACAATGAGAAAGAAAGACCTTACAGGTGCTGTTTCGTCTGTTAAGGCTGAGGACTTGAAAAAAACGCCTGCTGCAAGTTTTACTCAAGCCTTGCAGGGAAAAGTTGCAGGTGTTACTGTAAATGCAAGTTCAGGACAGCCAGGTCAAGCCGCAGAAGTCCGCATACGCGGTATTGGAACTATCAACAACAGTAGCCCAATTTATGTGGTTGATGGTGTTGTTACTGATAATATTGCTTTTGTAAATCCGCAAGATATTGAAAGAACTGATATTTTGAAAGATGCTTCTGCAACTGCAATTTACGGTTCGCGCGGTGCAAACGGCGTTATTATTATTACTACAAAATCAGGTAAAAACGAAAAGGGCAAAATTTCACTTAATGCCTATTGGGGATTTCAAAACCGATGGAAAAAACTTGATTTGATGAAACGCGATGAATTTGCAAATATGGAGGCGCGTATGTCGACAAATGCAGGTGAAAAAATCGTATTTTTCAATGAGGGTTTTGATGCTTGGCTGACAAAATATAAAATTGGCTCTTCGTATTATCCTGCATTTGGTACTTACGACTATGCAAATACCGAAACTGACTGGCAAGATGAGGTTTTTGTGCCGAATGCTCTGATGCAAAACTACCATTTGTCGTTTACTGGCGGCAATGATAAAAGCAGTTATGCAATTACTGCGGGTTATTTTACCCAGAAAGGCACAGTAATAGGCTCTGATTATCAACGCTTAACATTGCGCACAAATACAGCATTTCAGGTGGCTGATTGGTTGAAAGTCGGTGAAAATATTTCATTTATTACAACTAAGGGGCATAATGCAATGCACAACAGCGGCTCGCCAGGTGCATCTGTTCTTTCGGCTGCGCTCACAATGGCACCTTGGGACCCTGCCTATTATCCAGAAGGTGCAATCAATAATTTGTACGAAGATATTGTTGGCAGACCTGCGGCATCTGCAAACAATTCGCAGGGTGTAAATCCGTTTGTTCTTAGAAGTAAATTCCACCCAGAAGATATTTATGAGAGAATGGTGGGTAATATGTTTGTAGAACTTACGCCAATTAAAGGATTGTCGATACGTTCTTCTTTCAGTTTGGATTTGCAGTTCGGCAGAACACGCTCTTTTACAGAGCAGTTTGATTATGGCGCAGCGTCAGAAATGCAGCGCGACAAAAACTCACTTAGTCGCGGAATGCAGCGTTGGAGTACCTTCGGAATTGACAATACAATAACTTATGCCAGAGAAATTAATAAACATAACTTCTCTATAATGGCAGGTCAAACTACTGAGGAGTATCATTCCTACAATATGGGTGGCTCTGGCGCGTCTATTCTTAATCCGATAGAAAGTAACTGGTATTTGAGCCAAACTACCGAAAACCGCAATGAAGCAAGTGATGGAGTGGGCAGAACAAGAATGTTTTCGCTTTTAGGACGTGTTTTCTACGCATACGACAACCGCTATTTACTTACTGTGAATTTTCGTGCAGACGGCTCAAGTAAATTTCCAAAACATACTTGGGGCTATTTCCCATCTACTTCTGTGGCGTGGCGTTTGAACGAAGAGCCGTTTATGAAAGAATTTAACAAAATTGATAATCTCAAATTCCGCTTTGGTTGGGGACAAATTGGTAATGACCGCAGTGCTGGAGCATCAAGTTTTCGTACAGAGATGTTTAGCGACGGTCCATCATTCACAGGTTATGTATTTGGACCTAATGACGGATATTATCAAACAGTATATAAATCTAATGCGGCAATTCTTACCGTTGCCAATCTTGACGGAAAATGGGAAACAACCGAACAATTAGACTTGGGTTTTGATTTTGGATTTCTCAATGGACTTATAGGCGGAACTATTGACCTTTTTCAACGCGATACAAAAGATATGTTGCTGGCTGTTGAAACGCCTGCTACAGTAGGAAACCGTTATATGCCTACAGCAAACGTAGGTGTTGTGCGCAACAGAGGTGTCGAAGTTTCTCTTTCGCATAATAAAAAAGTTAAAGATTTCTCTTATGGCATTGATGTTAATTTGTCGTTTATTGAAAATAAATTGATTGCTCTCAATGGCGGTCGGCCTGTTTGGGGCGACAAAGTTAAATCTGATTTAGGATTGCCGCTTTATACCTATTGGGGTTATGAATATTTAGGCGTATATCAAACAGAAGATGAAACAAGAGAATATCTCTATGGTTATGAAGAGGAAAAACGTCCATATCACGCTGGCGATGCAAAATATAGAGACCTTAATGGCGATGGACAAATTACCTCTGATGACGAAAAAGCATTGGGCAGCAATTTTCCTTGGCTTACAGGTGCTTTGACATTCAATGCTGCATATAAAGGATTCGATTTGCAACTCTTTTTTCAGGGTGTTTATGGAAACGAAATTTTCAATGCACAACGTATCCAGTTGGAAAGTGGAGGAAAAGGTAGCCAAATCAGCACTGATATGCGCAATGCGTATATAACTTTCAGTGAAGACCACAAAAACGCTTTGATTGCAGCGGGCATAGACCTTGACGATATTATAAATGAACACGGCACTATTCCAAATCCAAACGGCACATTCAATACACAAACATCAAGCCGTTTCATTGAAAGCGGTGCTTATTTGCGGTTAAAAAATATGGAACTTGGCTACACCATTCCTGAAAAAATTACTAAAAAAGCGTTGATTTCGCGCTTGAGAGTATATGTTTCCGCAAGCAATCTGTTCACAATTACAGCCTACAAGGGATACGACCCTGAAGTAGGAGGCGGTGTAGATTATGGCAACTATCCGCAAACAAGAACAGTGATGGTTGGACTTAATTTAGACTTTTAATCAATTTTTTTAAAAAAATAATTAAAAAATAAAAAATATGAAACACACACAAAAATATTTAATAATTTTGTCAATTTCGATTTTGACATTGACTTCCTGTGAAAGTTGGCTACAGGAAAAAAATCCTGCCTCATCAGGCGTTGAGGAGTATTTTCTGGCAGGCGCACAGGCTTGCATCAACAACATTAATGCTGACTACTCCCCTTTACAGTGGGAATATAACAACGGTGCAAATGGTACATACTATCCCGAATGGTACATTGGCGATATTTGTTCTGACGATGCGCTCAAAGGCGGAGGCAGCCGAGAAGATATGTCGGTGGCGTTGCAGTTAGAAAATTTTATGACCATTCCTGACAACAATTTGCTGCTGCAATTCTATAGATGCCAATATGTCGGCATTGCTCGCTGTAACAATTCAATTAAATATATTGCAGAAGTGCCGACAGATACGGTTTTGACACCAAGATTAAAAAATCGTCTTCTTGGTGAAGCGCATTTTTTGCGGGCAATGTATTATTTTAAACTTGTACGGGTATTCGGCGGCACTGCATTAGTAACAGAGCCGATAATGGTGGAAAGCGAATGGAGGCAACCGCGCGCCGCAATGGTTGATGTTTATAACCAGATTATTACAGATTTGCAGTATGCAAACGCAACGCTTTGGAAAAAAGAAGATTATGCTGCTGCTGACTTGGGACGCGCTACCAAAGGTGCTGCACAGGCAATGCTGCTAAAAGTTAATTTGTACCGTGCTGGCTGGACAAAAGCAGGTTTTATGCAGGGCAACGCTGATGACTATTATGCTCAGGCAAAATTATACGGCGACTCTTTGGTTAATTATCAGGCTGTTACTGGTGCATACTCGCTCTGTGCAAATTATTGGGACAATTTTACAATCGCAGGAGAGAATGGACAGGAATCAATATTTGAGGTGCAATACTCGGAAGATTCGCAAGGCGACTATGGAGATGGTAATGGCTTTACTCGCGGTACTTTTACCGTGGTAATGACACGCTCAAAATCTGAAAAACTTGCAGCAGGTCCTATCGGTTGGGGTTTCAATAAACCTACACAAAATCTTTATAACGAATATGAAATTACTGCAGGAATACCTGACCCGCGCCGTGATTTGACAATTTTAAAACCTGATGCAGATAAATTAATATGGAATACTCAAAATTCTGCTTGGGAAATAAGCAATGACTGGGAGCCTGCAACAGGACAAATGACAAATCCCGCAGTGGAAATTTATATGGGAAACCCGTATCTGAGCCGCAAATATGCAATGTATGACGACGGACCAAGCGGAGAAATTTATGAACTTACACACGCAACGCGCGGACCTATAAATACAAAGGTAATACGATTTGCAGATGTACTGCTTATGTATGCTGAGGCGTGCGCAGCAACAGGCGACTTGGCTAATGCAAAAGCAGCGTTGAACCTTGTACGCCAGAGAGCAAGAGCGGGAGAGCCTGCAATTTTATCTGATTTTCCTTATGGAACTTACAGCGAAAGTGCAGATGACTTGACGGCTGCAATCCGCCACGAACGCCGAGTAGAACTTGCAATGGAATGCCACCGTTGGTATGACCTTTGTCGCTGGGGTATTGTGGGCGATGTAATGGAGGCATACCGTACAACGCAAGGCGTGGAAAGCAAAGAAGCGCAATCTGATATATATCCTTTTACAAGAGGAAAAAACGAACTCTTCCCTATTCCCAGAGAAGAAATGAATTTGAACGGTTACACACAGGCTGACCAAAACCCAGGATATTGATAAAAAACAATATAAAAACTTTATTATTTAATTAATTAACAATTTAAATTTTAGTATTATGAAATTAAAAAACATTTCTTTGATTGCAATGGCTATTGCAGCCGTAATGATGGTGTCTTGTAACCCGTCACAACCGTCAGATGCTACTATTACACTCGACAAACAAACTGTTTCGGTGGCAGTAGGAAAATCTGTAAAAATTAATGCTACTGTAACGCCTGCGGACGCGAAAGTAACTTGGAGTGTAGAAGACTCCGAAATTGCTATGGTTACAAATGGAATGGTAGTAGGCAAAAAAGTAGGCTCTACCAGAATTATCGCTGCTAACGGCAGTGTTACGGCAGAATGTGCAGTAACCGTTACCCCAGGCGAGACTGTCGAACCTACTTATGCAATAGAAGCGTGCTTGCAAGGCAACAACTATTTTCCGTTGATACTTGACCAGGGCGCGTTGGATTATTTGTCAGCAAATGGCAAAACTGTTACTTGGATTGGTCCTAATGGACCTGGCACCGCTATTGATGATGATGGCGTGCGCCGTACACAAAACTCACAAAATTTGTGGTTTTGGGACGAATCTGTTGGTGTTGGCACACAAGACGGATTGAACTTTTTTAATGCTCAAGGCTATCTTTGCCTTACCCGTCTTACTTACGGCTGGGGCGGATTTGCTATTGCCGCTCCTGACGCCGCAAATCCACATTTGGAGACTGTTACTCCGATTGATATGAGCGACGTTTATGCACACCCGAACCAGTATTATTTCCACGTTGCTCTCAAACAACTTGACCCCTCTTTTGCCGTAACGCTTCAGTTTAGTGATGGTCTTCAAAATGGAAAAAAACAGGTATCATTTACATTTGGTAATGTAGCAGGCGACAATGGACAGGTAGCACGCGCAGCAATCCCACAAGACGGTATGTGGCACGAATTTGAAATCCCCTGCACAGAATTTGTTGTTGGCGACCAAATGATGTATCAAAACGCATTCTATGATGCTAATGTTATGGCATTTGGTATATATCCTGGTGATGTTAATGCAACTCTGCATATAGATGCAGCGTTCTTTTATAAAAAGTAATTTTTATTTGACTACTCTAACAGGGGGGTTAAAACCCTGTTAGAGTTTTTTTAATTTTTTTATTCCAATCTTATTATGAAAATAAAAAATCTGTTTTTATGCTTTTGCGGTGCGATAACAATATTTTTTGCATCTTGCGAAGATTCTTTAAAAAATATCAAGCCTCGCTATCCTGTACAGCAGACTCGCAGTACAAAACGCGGTTTCAGTTTCGAGGCTATTTATCAAAATGATGTGCTGTTTTTATCAGAGGGCTGTGTTTGGGCATACAACTGGGGAGCAAGCACCAACAGCACAGCAGGCAACTTGTTTGATGGTATGGAAATGGACTTCTGTCCTATGGGCTGGCGCGGCGTAAATGAAGTAAATTTACGCGCCTATGTAGCGGCTCACCCAAATACTAAATATCTGCTCGGAACTAATGAGCCGAATCTTACCGACCAGGCAAATCAAACGCCTGCACAAACAGCAGCGCAGTGGCAGCAATATGTTGATTTGTCAAAAGAACTTAATCTAAAACTGATTTCACCTGCAATGAACTACGGCACTTTGGCAGGTTACAGCGACCCTGTAAAGTGGCTTGACGAATTTTTCCGCCTTGTTAATCCAGATGATATTCACGGTATTGCCATTCACGCTTATATGAACAGCGCGGGGAGTATGAAAACTTTTATTGACCGTTTCCGCAAATATGGAAAGCCTATTTGGCTGACTGAGTTTGCCTGCGATTTTAATCCGACCCCGTCTGTAGTATCGCAGATTGCGCTCATGAATGATATTTGCAGTTATATGGAGGCTGACCCGTTGGTAGAGCGTTACGCTTGGTTTATGTTGCGCGGTGGTCCTGCCGATGTAAATAACGCTTTGATGGACAAATCGAGCAGTCCGATGCCGACATTGCTTGGCGACTTGTATAACGCGCTCTCTTCGCAGGATAAAAATATATGGTATGTAGAAAATCAGACTATTGAGGCTGAAAAATATACCAGCATCAACTGCGCTGAATATGTAGGCGTAACAGGATTTACGGCAGTGCCTTCAATTCGTGTTACAACCGATGCAGACGGCGGAGGTTATGATATGACAAACTTTAAACCTGATATGTGGCTTGAATATCAGATAGATGCGCCAGGTACAGGAACTTATAAATTTGCGTTGCGTTACTCTGTTGCATTCGACAGTAAAATGAAATTGTTTGTTGATGGAGTGAATAGAAAAACGTTTAATCTCAATCGTTCTACCGACACTTCTACTTCGTGGGTTACTTTGATGGAGGACTTGAAACTTGAAAAAGGCAAGCATACTTTACGTTTGGAGATGATAGACGGCTCAGGTGCAATCAATTGGCTTAAATTTGCATTGCCGTAAATTAAGACACAAGATAACAGACACAAGACACAAGACGCAAGACGCAAGACACAAGATTGGGCGTACCTAATCTTGTGTCTTGTGTCTTGCAGCGCAGCGGTCTAATATCTTGTGTCTTATAGCGCAGCGGTCTTGTGTCTAATTACTTGTGTCTAATTAATTTAATCGTTTCCAAAATATTTTCAGATTTAAAAATTGCGTTCCCTGCGACTAAAACGTCTGCGCCTGCGGAGTAGAGCAGGGGAGCGTTGTCGAGATTTACGCCGCCGTCAACTTCTATCAATGCGTGCGCCTGTTTACGTTCTATCATTTCGCGCAGCCGAGCGATTTTAAAGTATGTGTTTTCGATAAATTTCTGTCCGCCAAAGCCGGGATTTACCGACATCAGCAGCACCAAATCTACATCGCAGATAATATCTTCGAGCAACTCAACGGGCGTGTGCGGGTTGAGCGTAACTCCCGCCTGCATTCCCGCATCGTGAATAGCAGCAACGGCGCGGTGCAAATGCGTGCAAGCCTCGTAATGAATGTTCATCATCATCGCACCGATATTTTTACATTCGACAATAAATTTTGTCGGCTCTACAATCATCAAATGCACGTCAAGCGGCTTTGTACTCAACGCTTTAACATATTCCAGTACAGGAAACCCGAATGAAATATTCGGCACAAAAACGCCGTCCATCACGTCAATATGCAGCCAGTCAGCCTCAGAACGATTTATCAGTTCAATGTCGTGCTGCAAATTCCCAAAATTCGCCGACAGCAATGACGGCGCAAGCAACTTTTTCATAATGATTGTTTTTTAATGATTGTTTTTTAATGATTAATTTTTAATGATTAATGATTAATTTTTAATGATTAATGATTAATGATTAATTTTTTTATAATTAAATTAATTTTCTAATTACTAATTACTATCTACTAATTACTAATTTTTCTGCAAAAGTAATATTTTTTTTGTGTTTATAAAAATAAACTGTAATTTTGCACAAAAATTAATCACTAATCACTAATCACTAACCACTAACCACTAACCATTAACCATTAACCATTAACCACTAACCACTAAAACAAATGTCTATCTTTTCAAAAATCGTTGCGGGTGAAATTCCCTGCTATAAAGTTGCGGAAGACGAAAACTTTTTCGCGTTTTTGGATATAAATCCGCTTACAAAAGGGCATACTTTGGTTATTCCCAAAAAAGAGGTCGATTATCTTTTTGACCTTGACGAGCAAACTTATTCTGCTTTGGCACTGTTTGCCAAACGTGTTGCACGCGCGCTCGAAAACGCCGTTGAATGCAGGCGTATCGGCGTTGCTGTAATGGGCTTGGAAGTGCCTCACGCGCATATTCACCTTATCCCCATTCAAAAAGAGGGCGATATGGTAATTTCCAACCCAAAACTCAAATTTTCACCGGAAGAAATGAAAGAAATTGCCGAAAAAATTGCAAAGAACTTTTAACTGTAAATTGTAAATTGTAAATTGTAAATTGTAAAGTGTTTGATAATCAGCAATTTAATGCAATGAAATTTTTTTCTGAATAATTGTTGCACAGAAAAAAAAAATGTATTATCTTTGCACCCGCAATTCAGAAAATATTTTTGAATAACAAAACGCTTCCTTAGCTCAGTCGGTTAGAGCATCTGACTGTTAATCAGGGGGTCCTAGGTTCAAGTCCTAGAGGGAGCGCAAAAAATGCCGATAATGACAAATGATTGTCGGCATTTTTTATTTTAATTTTTTTGAAGTTAGGTGTCATTGCGGTTCTGAACTTGATTCAGAACCGCAATGACACGAGAACTTTATTTTTCTTTGCGGCTTTCCGTCTTTGCGCCTTTGCGTTAAGAAATGTATTTTTTGAACGCAAAGGCGCGAAGGCACAAAGACGCAAAGTGTTACATTAATAATTATTATCACTTATATAATAGTGCGTGTAAAAAAATCAAAAAAAATCTTTCAAAATATTTTGTCAGTTTGAAAAAAAATACTTACCTTTGCAGCCCAAAATTCAGACATAACGCTTAAAAACTCGGAGTATTGAAAATTCGGAGTTTTTAAATTGTTGAAAATCAAAATGTTATGTTGTAATCTTATGCCATTGTTTTATGGTTAAAATAGGCATAAAGTTGGTAAATTAAGAGTTAAAAAAATGTTTTTTTAACTTGGTTTTTTCTGAAAATGCGCAAAAAATGATTGCTTTTGGAGAAAAAAGATTAAAAAATCAGACAAAAAAGAATTTATTTTTTTAATAAAATATATAATTAATAATAAAAAAATTGAAATGCCAGGATTAATTGGAAAAAAAATCGGAATGACGTCCGTTTTCAGTGTTGAAGGGAAAAATCTTCCCTGCACTGTCATTGAAGTTGGTCCTTGCGTGGTTACTCAGTTGAAAACTGTTGAAAAAGACGGTTATCAAGCAGTTCAGTTAGGCTTTGAAGAGAAAAAAGAAAAACACTCGAACAAAGCGGAAATTGGACACGTTCAAAAAGCAGGAGTAAAGCCGCAAAGACACTTGGTTGAGTTCAAGGAGTTTGAACAGGAGTTCAAACTTGGCGAGGTGATTACAGCAGACAAAGTTTTTGCAGAGGCAGATTTTGTTGATGTAGTAGGCACATCGAAAGGTAAAGGTTTCCAGGGCGTTGTTAAACGTCACGGATTCGGCGGAGTAGGACAGGCTACTCACGGTCAGCACAACAGACTTCGTGCGCCGGGTTCATTGGGTGCAAGTTCGTATCCATCGAAAGTTGTAAAAGGTATGAGAATGGCGGGGCGCACAGGCGGCGACTGCGTTACAATTCAAAACCTTCAAGTCATTAAAGTAATCCCCGAACATAATTTGGTGCTTATCAAAGGCAGCGTTCCGGGTGCAAAAGGTTCAATCGTTTTAATCGAAAAGTAAAAATGGAATTGAAAGTATTAAATATCAAAGGAGAAGAAACAGGCAGAACAGTTGTTCTGAACGATGCTGTTTATGCTATTGAGCCTAACGACCACGCAATTTATCTTGACGTAAAGCAATATTTGGCTAATCAACGTCAGGGAACTCACAAATCTAAACAGAGAAGTGAAATTGCAGGTTCGACCAAAAAATTGGGCAAACAGAAAGGCGGCGGAGGCGCACGTAGAGGCGATATTAATTCACCACTGTTGCACGGCGGAGCAAGAGTTTTCGGTCCAGTGCCGAGAGATTATTCATTCAAATTGAATAAAAAACTCAAACAACTTGCGCGTAAATCGGCTTTTGCCGCAAAAGCGCAAGAAAATGCGATTGTTGTTGTGGAAGATTTCAATTTTGAAACTCCAAAAACAAAAGATTTTATCGCTCTTGCAAATGCTCTTAAAATCAACGATAAAAAAACTTTGTTGATTATTAACGAAAATAATGACAACATTTTCCTTTCTGCAAGAAATTTGCCGAAAGTTAAGGTTGTAACTACTTCGGAATTAAGCACATACAAAATTTTGGACTGTGCCGTTTTGCTTATTGCAGAAACTGCGGTAGAAGGAATTGACAAACACTTTAAATTAGAGGAGAAATAATTATGTCAGTAATCATTAAACCAATAATTTCTGAAAAAATGACAAAGGTTGAGGAACGCATAAGCCAAGCCATCGACCGTCAGAAGAAAAAGGCAACGAAAAAGAAAAACGGAATTTTGCATAAATATGCGTTCCGTGTTGTTCGCGAAGCCAATAAAATTGAGATTAGACAGGCAGTTGAATCTCTTTATAATGTTGTAGTTGAAGATGTAAATACTTCCAATGTTAAAGGCAAAAAGAAAAGCCGTTACACAAAAGCAGGCACAGTTACAGGTACAACTCCCATTTACAAAAAAGCAGTTGTAACGCTCAAAGAAGGCGATACGATTGATTTTTACAGCAATATTTAAAATTAGTTAATAGTTAGTAGAGTGTAGTTAGTAGTTGATAAGTTTATTGGTTGATAGTTTATGAGTTGATAAGTTGATATGGTTATTATCAACAAATCAACAAATCAACAAATCAACAAATCAACAAAAAACTAAACTCTCAACTCTAAAAACTCTAAAAATAAACAATGTCAGTACGTAAATTAAACCCGACAACACCGGGTCAAAGACACAAGATTATTGGTACATTCGATACAATTACATCGGGTGTGCCAGAGAAATCTCTCGTGTTTGGCAGTGGTAAGTCCGGCGGGCGCAATAATCAGGGAAAGATGACTATGCGTTACATCGGCGGCGGACACAAGAGAAAGTTCAGAGTAATTGACTTCAGACGTACAAAAGACGGCATTCCAGCCGTTGTAAAAAGTATCGAATACGACCCGAACCGTTCGGCTCGCATCGCGCTGCTTTATTACGTTGATGGAGAAAAAACGTACATCCTTGCGCCAAATGGGTTGCAAGTTGGACAAACATTACTCTCAGGAGCAGATGCAGCACCAGAAGTTGGTAATGCAATTCCTTTGGAGAAGATTCCTCTCGGTACGATTGTTCATAATATTGAACTTCGTCCCGGACAAGGCGCAGCCTTTGTCCGCTCAGCAGGAACATTTGCTCAGATTACATCGCGTGAAGACAACTACGTTATCGTAAAATTGCCTTCGGGAGAAACGCGCAAAATTTTAGGAAAATGCAAGGCTACTGTTGGTAGCGTTGGCAATTCAGACCATTCACTCGAACGCTCTGGTAAAGCAGGTCGCAGCCGTTGGCTCGGTCGCCGTCCAAGAGTTAGAGGAGTTGTAATGAACCCCGTTGACCATCCAATGGGTGGTGGTGAAGGACGCTCTTCTGGCGGACATCCGCGCTCAAGAAAAGGTCTGTTGGCTAAGGGTAAGAAAACTCGTGCGCCTAAAAAGCACTCGAGCAAGTACATTATTGAAAGACGTAAAAAATAACGATTAAAAACAGTAAAAAATTATGAGTCGTTCATTAAAAAAAGGTCCTTACATTAACTTGAAGTTGGAGAAAAAAATTCTTGCTATGAATGAAAGCAACAAAAAAGTTGTTGTTAAAACTTGGGCAAGAGCATCTATGATTTCTCCCGACTTTGTAGGACACACAGTAGCAGTACATAACGGTAATAAATTTATTCCCGTCTATATTACGGAAAATATGGTTGGTCATAAACTCGGCGAGTTCTCTCCAACCCGTATATTCAGAGGTCACGGCGGTAAAAAGAAATAACCGTTAAATTAATTATTTGTAAAAAAGTATAAATAATATTATGGGTAAAAGAAAACATAATTCCGCCGAGGCAAGAAAGGAAGCGTTGAAATCGCAATATTTTGCTAAACTTAATAATGCACCTACTTCACCGAGAAAAATGCGCCTTTTGGCAGATATGATTCGCGGCGTTGAGGTAAATCGCGCTTTGGCTATGCTCAGATTCTCTAAAAAAGAGGCATCTGTCAGACTGGAAAAATTGCTCCGCTCGGCGATTTCAAATTGGGAACAAAAAACCGAAAAGAAAGCAGAAGAAGGCAATTTGTTCGTAAGTGCAATCAGTGTTGATTCCGCTCGTATGCTTAAAAGATTGCGTACCGCTCCGCAAGGTCGCGGCTATCGTATCCGCAAACGTTCGAACCACGTTACACTCTTTGTAGATTCTAAAACTATTAACGAAAATCAAGAATAAGCAAGATGGGACAGAAAACTAATCCAATAAGCAACCGCTTGGGAATTATTCGCGGCTGGGACTCAAATTGGTATGGCGGCGACAACTACGGCGACACTTTGGTAGAAGACAGCAAAATAAGAAAATATCTTAATGTGCGTCTTGCAAAGGCTGGTTTGTCGAGAATTGTTATCGAGCGTACCTTGAAACTCGTTTCTATCACAGTTTGCGCTGCTCGCCCCGGTATGATTATCGGAAGAGGCGGCGAAGATATTGACAAACTCAAAGAGGAGTTAAAGAGAATTACCGACAAAGACATTGAACTCAATGTTTATGAGGTAAGAGTTCCTGAACTTGACGCTCAAATCGTAGCAAATAACGCGGCTCGCCAAATTGAAGGCAAAATTGCTTACAGACGCGCCGTAAAAACTGCTATTACAGGCACAATGAAGGCTGGTGCAGAAGGCATCAAAATTCAGGTGTCGGGTCGTTTGAACGGAGCGGAAATTGCCCGCTCGGAAATGTTCAAGGAAGGACGTACGCCATTGCATACTTTCCGCGCTGATATTGACTATTGCCACGCAGAAGCATTGACAAAAGTCGGAATTATCGGCATTAAGGTTTGGATTTGCCGCGGCGAAGTGTATGGAAAAAGGGATTTAACTCCTAATTTCAGTTCTGATAAAAAAGACTTTGGCGGCAGACGCAACGGCTCACGAGATGAGCGCGGCGGCAGACGCAGCGGTCCAAGAGACGAACAGCGCGGCGGAGAAAGACGCGGCTCAAGAGATGAGCGCGGCGGAGAACGCAAAGGTGGTTTTGGAAAAAGAAAAATTAATTAAAAACGAATTTGAATTTTAGAATATGTTACAACCTAAAAAGACAAAATTCAGAAGGCAGCAAAAAGGTCGAATGAAAGGCAATGCTCAACGCGGACACGAGTTGGCATTTGGCTCATTCGGCATCAAATCGTTGCAGTCGAAATGGATTACAGGTCGCCAAATTGAGGCAGCACGTATAGCCGTTACACGTTATATGCAACGTCAAGGTCAAATCTGGATTCGGATTTTCCCCGATAAACCGATTACTAAAAAGCCTGCCGAAGTGCGTATGGGTAAAGGTAAAGGCGCGCCCGAAGGTTTCGTGGCTCCTGTTACTCCAGGTCGCATAATTATTGAAGTGGAAGGCGTTTCTTTTGATATTGCAAAAGAGGCGTTGAGATTGGCATCACAAAAACTTCCTGTAACAACGCGATTCGTTGTTCGTAGAGATTTTGATTTTAATAACGTAAATGCTTAATTTAAAGGAGATTACAGTATGAAAATTAAAGAAATTAGAGAACTTACGGATAATGAACTCCGCGAAAGAGTATTGACAGAGAAAGACGCTCTTTTGAGAATGTCCCTCTCGCACGCAATTACTCAGTTAGACAATCCGTCTCAAATTACAGAGACGAGAAGAACAATCGCCCGCATCGAAACAGAAATTCGTGCGAGGGAAATTAAACAACAACAATAATTTTTTATCCAAAATGGAAACAAGAAATTTAAGAAAGGAAAGAACAGGTGTTGTTTTTAGTAACAAAATGGACAAAACCATTACTGTTGCTGTTAAATGGAAAGAAAAACACCCAATGTATGGTAAATTTGTCAATAAGACGAAGAAATTCCACGCTCACGATGAAAAAAATGAGTGCAATATCGGCGACACGGTACGCATTATGGAAACTCGTCCGTTGAGCAAATCAAAACGTTGGCGTTTAGTAGAAATCATTGAAAGAGCTAAATAATTATGATACAACAAGAATCAAGACTTAGAGTAGCAGATAACAGCGGCGCAAAAGAGGTGCTGTGTATCCGCGTGTTGGGTGGAACATCAAAAAGATATGCCACCATAGGCGATGTTATTGTAGTAGCCGTTAAAAGCGCATTGCCTTCGGGCGAAGTGAAAAAAGGCTCAGTGTCGAAAGCGATTGTTGTCCGCACTAAAAAGGAAATCAGTCGCCAAGATGGCTCGTACATTCGTTTCGATGATAACGCTTGCGTATTGCTTAACAATGCGGGAGAAATTCGCGGCAGCCGTATCTTTGGTCCCGTTGCCCGTGAATTGCGTGCAACGAATATGAAAATTATTTCACTCGCACCAGAGGTGCTGTAATTAATTACTAATTAGAAGATAGAAGACAGAATATAGAATATGGAATATAGAATGTGGAATATAGAATATAGAAAACAGAATATTTTTGCAAATATTTTAACTTTTTATTTTCAACTCCCGACTTCTAACTTTCAACTTCTAACTTCAAACTTCTAACTTCCAAATTCTAAAAAGAAATGAGTAAGTTACATATTAAAAAAGGCGATACGGTAATTGTTATCGCAGGAAACAGCAAAAGCGACAAGCCGCGCAGAGTTTTGGAAGTAATTCCTGACAAAAAGCGCGCTATTGTAGAAGGTGTTAATATGGTTTCAAAATCAGAAAAACCCAATGCAAAAAATCCTAATGGCGGTTTTGCTAAGAAAGAAGCCTCTATTCATATCTCAAACCTGAATATTGCTGACCCAAAAACAGGAAAAGCAACAAGAATAGGTAGAAAATTGAATGCAGAAGGTAAATTAGTTCGTTATTCTAAAAAATCAGGGGAGGAAATTAAGTAATGGAAGCAACTACGCTTAAAAAAGACTATAAGGAACGCATCGTTCCCGCTTTGATGAAGGAATTTTCCTATTCATCAGTTATGCAAGTGCCAGTACTGAACAAAATCGTCTTGAATCAGGGGCTTGGTATTGCTACCGCTGACAAAAAAATTATTGATACGGCAGTCGTTGAAATGACGACTATCACAGGTCAGAAAGCAATCGCAACCTATTCTAAGAAAGATATTTCTAACTTCAAACTCAGAAAAAAAATGCCTATCGGCGTTTGTGTAACTCTGAGAAATGAAAAGATGTACGAATTTTTGGAACGCCTCGTTAGAGTTGCGTTGCCTCGTATCCGCGACTTCAAAGGCATCGAAAGCAAACTTGACGGTCGTGGAAATTATACGATGGGTATTGACGAACAGATTATTTTTCCTGAAATAAATATTGATGGAATCAATAAATTATTAGGAATGAATATCACGTTCGTTACATCGGCAAAGACAGACGCAGAAGGTTTTGCGCTGTTGAGAGAATTTGGATTACCATTTAAGAAAAACTAACAAAAAAAGTTAAAGTATGGCAAAAGAATCAATGAAAGCCCGCGAAGTAAAGCGCGCAAAACTTGTAGCAAAGTATGCAGGAAAACGCAAGCAAATGATTGCCGATGGCGATTATGACGCATTGCAGACTTTACCGCGCAACAGTTCTTACATTCGCCTGCACAATCGCTGCAAAATCACCGGTCGCCCGAAAGGCTATATGCGCCAGTTCGGAGTTTCACGCATTCAATTTCGTGAAATGGCATCGCAAGGTTTGATTCCCGGCGTGAGAAAGGCAAGTTGGTAAATCTAAATAATGATTAATTTTTAATGATTAATGATTAATTAAAAAAACGGCATTCGATATTTTTTTGATGCCGTTTTTTTGTATGTTATACCTGTATTTTTTGCGACATTGGCTATTTTTGGCTGAAAGCCAAACATATTTTAGCCCAACGCAACGCGTTGGGTAATTGATACACCCACCATTTGCGCCCTGAAAGGGCAGCATAATTTTTTACGCCGTTATACCGATATTTTTATAAAATATTTCCTATTGCATACAACGGCACAACTTTTATTTTGTCATAAGCAGAAAAATTTTCAAGCGAAGTTCTAATGCCGAACTCTGATTTTTTCTCGTTCAGAAACTGCCACATACTTTGCATTTTGCCTGTCGTACCCGATTTTACTTCGATTGGAATAATTTTTCCGTTTTTTTGAATGAGATAATCAATTTCGGCATTGCTTTTTGATGTTTCGCGTGTCCAAAAATACAGTTCTGCTTGCTCGTAACAGGAATTTGCTTTGAGAATTTCCAAACCAGCCATCGTTTCGGCAATGCTGCCTTTATTCACAAGCGAAAAATCATTATTAAACAGAATATCAGACAGTTGCAAGCCAAGCAATCGTTGAAAAATGCCTGTATCAAGCAAAATAAATTTCCGTTTTTTGTGATTTGTTTGTGCGCCGAGCGGTATTCCGTTGGCTGACGAATGAGTTACGGGAATAACCAAGCCCGCTTTTTGCAGCAATTCCAAACTTTCTTTAACTTGCCGAATGTTATATTGCTCTACTTTTGCATAATTAAATTTTCCGCCCGACTGTTGTACAACCGCTTCAAAAGCGGTAGAAATACGCAGTTCAGGCACACGTTTTTTATATTTTACAAAATCGGTTTTCAACGAATTTATTAAATCGCTCAAAGTTCGCTGACAGGCGATAATATCTTGATTTTCAGCAAATTTGGCAACAACAGCAGGCATTCCGCCGATAACCAAAAATTTTTTCAATATCTCTGTTGCTTTTTCGTGAAACGGCTCAAAAAGCGGTTTTTCGGGTAACGATTTACAAATTTCGTTCCAAAGCATTTCCTCACCGCAAGCATTCATAAATTCGGCAAATGAAAACGGGTACATAAACATAGAAGTAATGCGCCCAACGCCAAACGAAGGCAAATTTTCGAGTGCAAATTCGAGCAGCGAACCCGCAGCAACAACGTGCAATTCCGAAAAATCTTCGTAAAAGAAACGCAATGCCGAAATAGCATTTGGACACGCCTGTATTTCGTCGAAAAATAACAAGGTTTTGCCTGCAACAATCGGCTTGCGGAGTTGTACCGACAATTTGGCACAAATTTCGCGCACATCTAAATCGCCGTCAAAAAATGCGTGGACTTTTTTGTTTTTTTCAAAATTTATTTCGATAAAAACATCAAAATTTTCCGCCAATTTTCTGACAGAAGACGACTTGCCGATTTGTCTTGCGCCGCGAAGTAAAAGCGGTTTTCTATCGCTCTCTTTACTCCACTTGATTAACTCGTTGTCAATCAGACGATTAAAGTATCTTTCTGCCATTTTTTCTACCCGAATAAATTAATAATTTGCCATAAGTCCTACCCGAGTTTATGATAGTTTTGCCATAAATTCGGGGCAAAGATAATGCTTTTTTATTTTATATGCAACCTTTTTGCGTAATTTTTTTGTTTATAAAAAATAGGGTTGCAGGCAGCGCGGTTTTTGGCTGAAAGCCAAATATATTTCAGCCAAATGCAACGCATTGGGCAAATTGACAACACCCACCATTTGCGCCCTGAAAGGGCGACATAATTTTTTTTACGCCGTTCCATTTATTAATACCCAACGCGCCGCTACGCTTTGCGATTGGGCTGAATTATAAAATGGCTTTCAGCCAAAAAAAACCGTAACACGTTTTCAAAACGTGTTACGGTTAACATTAAATGAATTGATTTATAATGAAATTTTTTTTAAAAAACCATATATATAATAATCATCAAGGCGGGGCTTTTAAATGGTATGATTTTCGGGAGTTGAATCTATCGCGACATATTTTTTGTAGATTTTTTTGTGTATTTGATACAATTTATTAGTTGCACTTGCAAAAAAATTAAAAAGTATCAAAGAAAAAAGATATTGATATTTGATGTAAAGGCAATTTTATTATCTCACCATTTATAGATTGTTTCGTATTAAATAAGCATCGATACTCTATTCCCCAAAAACTTTCTCCATCTCTTTTTCTAAAATATAATCCTGTATTAGCACCAGCTACTAATAATGCTTTAAACTTAGTTTCTTTAGGTTTGCCATTTTCGCCATAATCAGATTCCGGCTCCCATTTCTTTTTTCCAACATAATACTGATTATAGGATATTAAACTTATTTCTCCAATAGTTGGTCCTATATGAAAACTAACGTTATCACCTAACATTATTTTCCAATTATAATTGACGAAAATAGGGATAAGCGTATGTTCCCTATTTATTTTTCCATCATCATAAGTATTAAGATGACCGTATTTATCGTGTGTATTGTAAGAAAATGTGCCAACATTACTTGCACCACCACCGCCATAACCACCAATTTCAAAAAGCATATAACTTCTTTCTTTGTCAGAGACATAAAAGCCAAATCCTATGGTTGCTCCTAAGTCCAAAATTCTACTGTTGCTTGGAATTAAGAATGCTCCTCCATTCGTTTTTGCGACTAATTGCAATTGAGCATTAATACTCGTGGATAATAAAATACAAAATAGTAAGATAATTTTTTTCATAATGGTTAAAATTTAATCTGATTAATAAAAATGATAATTGATTTTTTTAAAAAGTTTTCTGCAAAATTAACTATTCTTAATCAAACCTCGCGTATCGTTTTTTTGGAATACAGAAAAATAAAATATACATTTTGCAATATTTTTTGTCAAAAAGAGTTGTTTTTTAAAAATAAAGATGTAATTTTGCCTAAATTTTTAAAACTAAAAATTATGAATAAATCTATTACCGCAAAAATCAAAAAATTGAGGGTAGAAAAGGGCTACACTCAAGAGGAAATGGCGGAGAAATTGAATATCACGCGCTCGGCATATTCCAATATCGAACAGGGCGATGCTTATTCGTGGTCAAAATATTTGAACGATTTAATGATAATTTTAGATACTACTCCCAAAGATTTTTTTAACGATATTGGCAATCAAATTATAAACCAAAATAATTATGAAGGTGCAGTCGGTTATGTAGAAATCTTACATCAAGAAACCAAAGAAATCTACGAAAAACTTATCGCCTCAAAAGACGAACAAATAGCATTTTTTAAAGACAGGTTGGAAAAAGCAGAAAGCGCAAAATAAAATATTGCGCTTTTTTTGTTTTTTTGTTTAAAAATAATATGTAACTTTGCACAAAAAAATTAAATAAAAGAATTATGAATAATTTTGATGTTTTGACTGATAGACAAACCAAAATCTCAGCAGATTTTGAAAGAAAATGGGCAAATTCGCTCACAGATGATGAGTTTCTTCAAAGAATGTATAATCATATTGACCGTTGGGAATGCAAAAGGTAAAGAAAATCGGTTTTTGATTTCACATATTACAAATAATCACGTTGCAGGACAATATTTTTAAAGACAGATTGGAAAAAGCAGAAAAAAAGATAATTACTATATAAAATATGGCTGTTGTGTTAAAATAAAAAGTTAAGAAAGTGGTTTTCTTAACTTTTATTTATTATTATGGCGTAAAAGGCGTAGAAGAAGAGGTGGGAAAATAAAAAAATGGAATTATATAGTTTTATCTGGATTGCTTCATATTTTTCGCTACATTTCATTTCGCTTAAAATATTCGCAATGACGTGTCCCATTGCTTAAACGACTTCCGTCATTGCGAGGTATTTCCGAAGCAATCCAGAAATAAATTATTATATCTATACAAAATTAACAATGCCCAAAAAATAATTTATACAAATATTTGTATAAATTATTTTTTTATTTCAAAAAAAAGTTATATCTTTGCAGTCCGTTTTTATCAAATGTTAAAGTTGTGATAAATTGTCTGATTTTCAGGCATTTACACAAAGCGATAAAATGCGGAGGTAGTTATTAATGTGCAAAAATAATGCGGTTGTAAGCGTTTTTTGTAATTTAATAATAGACAAGACATAAGTAATTAGTAATTAGACATAAGATAATAGACACAAGATATTAGACAGAAGAAAACAGACAAAGACAAATATATTCTTATCTTCTAACTTCCGACTTCTAACTTCTTAACTTCTATATTCTAACTTCTATCTTCTAAAAGAATTGTATTAACTAAATATTGTCCCGAAAGTCGGGATTAATTAAAATTAATTTTATGACAGACCCTATTGCAGATTATCTAACTCGGTTAAGGAATGCTATCGCGGCAAAACATCGCGTGGTGGAAATTCCTGCATCGAACCTCAAAAAGGAGATAACCAAAGTTCTTTTTGAGAAGGGCTACATCTTAAATTACAAGTTTATTGATGAAGGTCCGCAAGGCTCAATTAAAATTGCCTTGAAATATGACCCCGTTAACAAAGTTAACGCGATTAAAAAAATCGTTCGGGTATCAACTCCAGGATTGCGTAAATATGTCGGCTACAAAGATATGCCGCGCGTATTAAACGGCTTGGGAATTGCTGTTCTTTCAACTTCAAGAGGCGTGATGACCGATAAAGAGGCGCGCATACAGATGGTTGGAGGCGAAGTTTTATGTTACGTTTATTAATAAAAAGGAGGAAAAAGTATGTCAAGAATTGGAAAATTACCCATAAACATTCCTTCGGGCGTAACATTGAAATTTGAAAACAATTTTGTTACGGTTAAAGGACAGAAAGGCGAACTTCAACAGCAACTCGCTGAAAATCTTGAAGTTAAATTAGAAGACGGCGTTTTTACAATCGCACGTCCAGACGATGCCCCAGAAAATCGCGCAATGCACGGATTATACCGCGCTTTGGTGCAAAATATGGTTACAGGCGTCAGCGAGGGCTACAAAAAAGTCCTTGAACTTGTCGGAGTTGGTTACAGAGCAGAAGCCAATGGTCAGTTGCTCACGCTCACGCTCGGCTACACGCACAATATCTATTTGCAGTTGCCGAAAGAGATTTCCGTTACCACTCTTACGGAAAAAAATAAAAACCCGCTGATTACGCTCGAAAGCGCAGACAAACAGTTGCTTGGGCAAGTGTGCGCTAAAATTCGTTCATTCCGCAAACCTGAGCCTTACAAAGGAAAAGGTGTGAGATTTCAAGGCGAAGTTGTTCGCAAAAAAGCAGGTAAAACAGCAGGTAAATAATTTTTAAAACAAAGTAGAAATTATGTTTAGTAAAAGCGAAAGACGAAATAAAATTAAAGCGCATATTCGTCATAAAATATCAGGGACAGCGGAACAGCCGCGCTTAACGGTTTTCCGCAGCAACTCTCAAATTTACGCTCAGGTAATTGACGATGTTGCAGGCGCAACTTTGGCATCAGCCTCTTCTTTGTCTATCAAAGACAAAATAACAAAAAAAGAGCAGGCGGCAAAAGTTGGCGAGTTTATAGCCAAGTCGGCACAAGAGGCTGGCGTTCAGGCAGTTGTATTTGACCGTAACGGTTATTTGTATCACGGCAGAGTTAAAGAATTAGCAGAAGCCGCTCGTAAAAACGGTTTAAAATTTTAATTATTATGGCAGAAATAAAAAACAGACTTAAAGTTGCAGGCGACATTACGCTCGAAGAACGTTTGGTTGCTGTAAATCGTGTTACAAAAGTAACAAAAGGCGGACGCGCATTCACTTTTGCTGCCATTGTTGTGGTAGGAAACGGCAAAGGCGTTGTCGGCTGGGGGCTTGGCAAAGCAGGCGAGGCTACCACAGCCATTCAAAAAGGCACTGATGCCGCAAAGAAAAATCTTATCAAAGTGCCTGTTCATAAAGGAACTATTCCTCACGAACAAGTGTCGCACTTTGGCGGTGCAAGAATTTATTTGCAGCCCGCAGCACACGGTACTGGTGTTAAAGCCGGCGGTGCTATGCGCGCTGTGCTTGAAAGTGTCGGCGTTACAGACGTTTTGGCAAAATCAAAAGGAAGTTCAAATCCTCACAATCTTGTGAAGGCGACTTTCCTCGCATTGAGCGAACTGCGCGACCCATTTACTGTGGCGCAAAATCGCGGAATTTCAGTATCAAAAGTGTTCAACGGCTAAAATTAATTGTAAATTGTAAATTGTAAATTTTAAATTAATGATTTTAAACTTATTAATTTAATTGAGAAAAAAATCGTAATTATAATTAAAGAATATTTTAATTTATAATTTAATTGAGAAAAAAATCATAGTTATAATTAAAGAATATTTTAATTTACAATTTAAAATTTAAAATTTAAAATTAAGAAGAATATGGCAAAAATAAAAATTCAACAGGTAAAAAGCAGAATTAAATGTCCTGCTGTGCAAAAACGCACTCTTGATGCACTTGGCTTGCATAAAATGCACCAAATCGTAGAACAGGAGAATACTCCAACTATTTTGGGTATGATTAAAACCGTTCATCATTTGGTAAAAGTTATTGAATAATTAACTGACAATAGGTAACAGGTAATAAGTAATAAGTAACAGGTAACAAGTAATAAGTAACAGGTAATAAGTAACAATCTTGTTACTACTCACTACTCACTACTAATTACTAACTACTAACTACTAACTACTAACTACTAACTACCACTACTCTAAAAGTCAAAAAATCTAAAACTAAAATGAATTTAAGTAATATTAAACCAGCGGAAGGTTCGGTAAGAACCAATAAAAGATTAGGACGTGGAGTTGCCTCTGGAAAAGGCGGCACTTCAACACGCGGACACAAAGGTCAAAAATCGCGTTCGGGCTATTCAAGAAAAATCGGTTTTGAAGGCGGTCAAATGCCGTTGCAACGCCGTTTGCCCAAATTCGGTTTCAACCCTATTTCCCGCGTAGAATACAAAGGCATCAATCTGCTTGCTATTCAACAACTTGCAGAAAGCAAAAATCTTACTGAAATCAATATTCAATCAATGATTGAAGTAGGAATTATTACAAAAAAGCAACTTGTAAAAATTCTCGCGAAAGGCGAAATAAAATCAAAACTCACAGTGGAAGCACACGCATTTTCAAAGGCTGCTCAGGCTGCTATTGAGGCTGCTGGCGGAAGCGTAAAAATCGTAGAAAAATGAATCTTGGTGTAATAATCATTGGGGTTGTTGTTGCGATAATACTTATAGTATTGTGGCTGAACAAATCGTTTAGGGAAACGCTGAAAAATATCTGGAAGATAGAAGATTTGAAAGCGAAACTCGGAGTAACAATTTTGTTTATTCTGATTTACCGTTTCGGCTCTTTTATTGTACTCCCCGGCATTGACCCAAACACGCTTGCAGGCTTGCACGACCAAACAAAAGGCGGTTTGCTGGCTTTGCTTGATATGTTTTCGGGCGGCGCATTTTCCAACGCATCAATTTTTGCATTGGGAATTATGCCCTATATTTCGGCATCTATCGTAGTGCAGTTGCTCGGAATTGCAGTGCCGTATTTCCAAAAAATGCAGAAAGAAGGTGAAAGCGGACGTAGAAAAATGAATCAGATTACCCGTTATTTAACGGTGCTGATTTTGCTCGTTCAAGGTCCTTCTTATTTGGTTAATCTTAATTACCAAATGCACCAGATGGGAGGCGTACCACTCGATTTTTGGTTTAACTTTTCATCTACAATTATTCTTTGCGCAGGCTCAATGTTTGTAATGTGGCTCGGCGAAAGAATGACAGACAAAGGCATAGGAAACGGTATCTCAATGCTGATTATGATTGGTATTGTGGCTCGTTTGCTGCCGTCAATTACGCAGGAATTTACCAACAAAACCACAGAAACTGGCGGCGGCGGACTGGTAATGTTCCTTGTGGAAATTGTTGTTTGGCTTGTTGTTATCGCATTTTCGATTTTGCTTGTGCAGGGAACGAGAAAAATACCTGTTCAGTACGCAAAACGTGTTGTCGGCAACAAACAGTATGGCGGTGTTCGCCAATATTTACCGCTGAAAGTTAATGCTGCGGGCGTTATGCCGATTATTTTCGCGCAGGCGATTATGATGGTGCCTGTAATGTTTGCTTTCGGTGCAGAAAGAGGCGCGTTCCTCAATGCAATCATTGATACAATGGGCTTTTGGCACAACTTTATTCTTGCAATAATGATAATTGCATTTACCTATTTTTACACCGCGATTACTTTCAATCCAACTCAAATGGCGGAAGAAATGAAACGCAACAACGGTTTTATTCCGGGTGTAAAACCGGGTAAGCAAACGGCTGAATATATTGATACGATTATGTCGAGAGTGGTACTTCCGGGTTCTATTTTCTTGGCGATAATTGCTATTTTGCCCGCTATTGCACGTCTTTTCAGCATTACAACAGGTTTCTCGCAGTTTTTCGGCGGAACTTCACTGCTGATTTTGGTTGGCGTTGTGCTTGACACCTTGCAGCAAATCGAAAGTCATCTTTTGATGCGCCATTACGATGGATTGCTCAAAGGCGGCGGCAGAATTAAAGGACGTTCAGGCTCTATTGCAGCATATTAATTGAAATTTTAGATTTACGATTTTAGATTTACGATTGAAAAAATTGTAAGTCTAAAATCGTAAGTTGTAAAAAATATTTACAGTTTTAGATTTACAATTAAAAAATGGCAAATTTTGTCAAAATTAATTGTCAATCATCAATTAAAAAATCGTTAATGAATAAAATTTATGATTAAAAAGGACTAATTTTGCCAAAATTAATCGTAAATCAAAACTTGTAAATCGTAAATCAAAAATAGATGATTTTTTTAAAGACTGACGAAGAGATTGAATTGATGCGCGAATGTTGCCTTTTGATAAGCAAAACGTTGGCAACGCTTGCGCCATTAGTAAAACCGGGCGTTTCAACCGCCTATCTGGACAAAATCGCGGAGGAATTTATCAGGGACAACGGCGCAATTCCTGCCTGCAAAGGCTACGAGGGTTACCCTAATGCAACCTGTATGTCGGTTAATGACGTGGTAGTTCACGGAATACCTTACGAACACGTTATTCTCAAAGATGGCGACATTCTTTCCGTTGATATGGATACAATGATAAACGGCTTTTGCGGCGACTCTGCCTACACTTTCGCAGTTGGCGAAGTTGCTCCCGAAGTAAAACGTTTGCTCGAAGTTACAAAACAGTCGCTATTTTTGGGAATAGAGCAGGCTGTGGCGGGAAACCGCATAGGCGATGTTTCGTTTGCAGTACAAAATTATTGCGAGAAAGCAGGTTATTCTGTTGTCCGAGATATGATTGGACACGGATTAGGGCGTGATTTGCACGAAGACCCAGATGTGCCGAACTACGGCAGAAAAGGGCAGGGCAAAATATTAAAGCCCGGAATGGTAATTTGCATTGAGCCAATGATTAACATCGGTAAATACGATTTGGCAATAGACGAAGACGGCTGGACAGCCCGCGCAAAAGACCACAAACCATCGGCTCACTACGAACATTGCGTTGCAATTCGCAAAGGCAAAGCAGATATTTTATCGGACTTTTCGATTATTGAACAAACGTTAGCAAAATTATAAATTAAAAGTTAAAAACTAAAAATAAGGTGTCATTCCCGCGAAGGCGGGAATCCCCTATTTTCAATGAAATAATGTGCAGGAGATTCCCGCCTTCGCGGGAATGACACCGCAATTAACAATTTAAAATTAAAAAAAAAGATGGCAAAAACTGAAGCAATAGAAGTTGATGGCACGGTACGCGAGGCGTTGTCGAATGCGATGTTTCGGGTAGAACTGCAAAATGGACACGAAATTATTGCTCATATTTCGGGCAAAATGCGTCAGCATTACATTCGTATCTTGCCCGGCGACAGAGTAAAAGTTGAAATGTCGCCATACGATTTGTCGAAAGGCAGAATTTCGTTCAGATACAAATAAAATTTTTTTTGATTTTTTTTTGAAAAATATTTTATTATTAAAAAAACTTTATATACCTTTGCAGAACTTTTTAAAGCAATAGAAGTTTTTTTAACGTTTTAACCAAAAAATAAATGAAAACAAGCATAAAACAACTGTTAATATTTGTTAATGGGAGGGGGGGGGGCTAACTCGCTCATTTTCAGGCACTTACGGTGTTTTAGGTCTTAACATATATAACCTTTGCAAGGGAAACTTTTTCCTTTGCAGAGGTTTTTTTTATTAATTTAATTTATTAACCTAAAAAAAAATTTAACAATGAAAAAGATTTTTTTTGTAGTTGCAGTTGTTGCAACAGTAGGTATCTTTACCTCTTGTAAAGACAAAAACAAGGTAACTTGTTGGGAAGTTAAACAGAACCTTACAGGTATTACTGTTGGTTATGTTTGGGGAACAAAAGCGGAAGCAGAAGCAGAATACCTTAACGGTGTTGGTTTTAAATTCAACGAAGTGGACAAAAGCGAAGCAGACTGCAAAGGTGGTCTCTTTGAATAAGAAACTCTGTTAACGAAGAGGTTGTTTGAGAAAACAACCTCTTTTTTGTGAAATTTTTTGTAACTTCGCGCCTGAAAAAACTCAAAAATTTAAAAAATCAAAGTTACTGATGACTTTTGTTAATGAATTTTGATTTTTTAAATTTTTGAATGTCTTAAATATCATTCATTGTGCAACGAAACGAAATAGAAATAATGGCGCCTGTCGGCAGTTGGGATTGTTTGCAGGCGGCGGCAAAGGCGGGAGCAAATTCCGTCTATTTTGGCATCGAAGGGCTGAATATGCGCAGCCGTTCCGCCAATAATTTTACCATAAACGACCTGAAAACCATATCAGATTTTTGCAGCGAAAATAACTTAAAGTCCTATCTCACAGTCAATACCATAATTTATGACAACGACTTGGAGTTGATGAAAAAAATTATTGACGGCGCAAAAAATGCAAATATCTCTGCCATTATTGCAAGCGATGTGGCGGCAATGAGTTACGCTGCTGAAATAGGTGTCGAAGTCCATCTTTCCACGCAGTTGAACATTACCAACGTTGAGGCTCTGAAATTTTACGCGCAGTTTGCTGACGTGGTGGTTTTGGCGCGGGAACTCGATATGGGAAAGGTGTT
>JAISKN010000120.1 GCA_031260925.1 Prevotellaceae bacterium
TAATAGATTGATTAGTAAATAATTAGAGATTTTGTATCAACTACTGCACCGCTTATAATAAGTTTCACAATATAATTGCCAGGAACAAAGCCCGAAAGCGAAATATCCTGCTGTGTGAGGGTTGTAGAAAGCGGGTAGGAAACTGACATAATGTTTTGAAGGTCAGATACTTGAATAGAGGCTGCCGTTGCATTGTCCGAAAGTTTGTAATCTACTCTTACATACGACTGAGCAGGGTTTGGCGAAAGTGATTTTATCACGCCATCAACAACAATAACTTCTACCTCGTCATAAGATTTAAAACCGTCTTCGATTTTCAGAATTTCAATTTTGTACTTTTGAGAAAATAGAGGTGTAAGCGTGATTTGATAGCCTGTGCCTATTTTTTCACCCGCCTCGTTATACCAAGTATAATCGGCATCGTCAAAGATTACGTTTGATGTAAGCGTTACCTCTTCTTTTGCGCGAACAACTTTTGTTTTGCTTGCCTCTGCCAATGCTTTGAAATATACGTCTGCATTACGAATTGCAGTAAAACGCATTGTTTCGGTTTCTTCGCCGTCATACGTAGTCATATCAAAATTGAAATCATTAAGTTCTGGCATTTTGTCCGAAATAAAATGTACTTCTGCACCAACAAAATACGCACCGTCTTCGTCTAATGGCTCAAAATTCAGTTCTGTATTGGCAGATGTTAATAGCACAGTATTTTCATCTATAATTTTTAGTCCGTCTTTTTTAAGTTTTGCCATTAAATCATTGCTTAACAACACATTAACTTCTGCAAAGTCACCGAGTTTATATTCTCCATTTTTAAGAATTTGATTAAATTGTATTTTTTCAAGTGGAGTATTCACTGCAAATAACTCGCTGTATTTTTCCCTGTAAAGCAACAAATTACCGTTATCAACTGCCACATTGTTGGAATTTTTGGCAAAAGTTGCAGTAGGCAAAAAATGGAAATTTAATCCGTATGTATAATTTCCGTCATCAACTCTTGCCAACAGTGCAAAACCCCAATTAAATCTTAATCTTGTAGCAATAAAGATATTGTCAAGTGTTTCGAGATATTGTGAGTTGTTAGGAACATACCATGGAATATACATAGTAGTTTCCTCTTCTGGCTCAAGCTTTTGAATAGGAACTCCCTGTGAATTGGTAATTTCTGCGCCTCTTGGTAAGCCAAATATCCAAGAGGGATTGACCCAACTTGCATGCCACCTTGAATTTGTCGCTGATTTTGACCAATAAACGTGCAATCTTGCATTTCCGCCTATTGAGGCTTTATTGCCAATATTTTTTATTCTTACGGCAATATAAATATTTTGAGACGCATAATTATCAATTTCCAATGTTGAAATAGTTTGAAATGTGCCATTTACAAGTACTGCTAACCAAATATCGGGACTGTTCCAATGAATAGCACGAGGGTTTGGCTCGGTGCCGTCATCGTCTTGGTCATCGCGAATGAGGAGGTCTGCTTTATCTACAGATGTGCCATCAAGTGTTTGTGGATTTGTCCCACGCGGGTCAAGCCAAGGCTGTAGTTTGCGGCGATTATCGGTTGCTCCGTTGCCTGTCCATGAAACACTGAATTTGCCATAATTTGCTATATCAGCAGAAGGATTACTGCAATTTGTATTTGAGCAATATCCCGCCCCATACAACTGACCAATAACACGATGACTGTTATTGAATAATGGCGAACCTGATGACCCACCTTCAGTTACTGAATGTCCGTTAACCGTTGCAATCCAATTTATTCTCCAAAAATTACCATTAGGGACATATATACCCTCATTATTGGTAAAATTCATACAATTAGAATTAATTGGTGGGGTAATGTTATGTGTTGCTATTTTTTTTACATCACCACTTGGATGGTGTATTCCAACTCCACCTGTTCCAGCATTTCCGCTTCTATCCCAACCGAGATAGTACGGTGTAATGCCTGATTGAAGTTTGGGGTCTTCCGTCAAGCGTAACAATGCAAAATCAGAATTACCATTGTTTGCTACAACTGTTGCCCCTATCGTTGATAAAAGTGATGGTTCTGTTGTTGGATTATTGCAATTTGGTGACTCATAGTTCCAATAAAAAGACCAATAACTTAAATTAGGATGATTTATTGCATCACCTTTTACTGACTGAGCCCACCCGCCTAAACAATGGTCAGCAGTTAAAAATAAAGGTCGATTATCGTTTGCAGTTGTATTAATCAAACTACCTGTACAATATCTATTTCCATTAACAAGTATTAATGCAACTGCATTCTTCTCATTTTGCCAATTTTGGCCTTCGACACAATTAACATTAACCTGACAATTACCAGAACCATTAAATACTTCCGTCGCTTCAGAAACATTAATATACCTATAACCTTGTATAACATATTGAATAGAAATTATTCCCTGTTCAGTTATACTATTTGGTACATAATACTCCAAAATACATTTATTGCCATAAACCAGACCTGTAGCAAAATCATGCGGATTATTTTTATCACCTTGGTTGTTAAACGATGTAAAGGCACCTATGCTTTTGGTTTTGTCTGCATTATGAATAAATAATTTTGCTCCTTCGGGAAGCCAGAATTGGTCATACAATAGATTAATGGACAATGCGTTCGGACAGGAAATTTCCAGTTGCCAAATTTTATCACCATTTTCTAATGTAGTCCATTGCCCCGAATTGTTAAGATTATAACTGACAAAATGTGGAAACCCAAACCTTGGTGGTAATCCGTTTTCTGCGTCTGAGATATCTTCCTGTTCAATAACGTTCATATTAATGGCAGGCATTATTTTCTTAGCCATTACGTTATTTGGCAATTCAATTACTCTGTTTAACACTTTGGTTACAGGTAATTCTTTTGTACTTATTTGTGCATTGATTGAAGTTACAATAACACAAATAAATATTGTTAAAAATATTCGTGTTTTCATTGTTGATAAAGATTAAAAAGTAAATACCCATTTTCACTGTAATACAATTTCAGTTCGCTTTCTGTAACTGTAAATAATGATACTCTTAATAAATTATCTACAAAAAGTATCCCATTTCCAAGTTCATTTATTTCTGTCATTGTATGTATTGCTATTTGAATTTCATTGTTATCTCCTATTTGGAAATTTCCGTACATTTGATTTGTAGAGGAAACTCCTGTCATAGTACTGTCTGGTAAAAACTCAATCCAAAAATTATTTTGACCATTAGGGTCAGGCGCAATAGTTTCAGCACCATTCACAAAAGAAATCAATTTCCACTTGTTACAAATATTTGATTGTTGTAGTGGAGGGTTTTTCTTTTCACATCCGCTAAAACTCATTAGAGTAAAAATTAAAACTAATGAAAATGCGGGAATTAAAATTTTATATATATTTTTCATATTTTTTATATATTATAAAACATCTTTTTTCAAAAAATGTGTGTGGTATTACTCTTTGAAATATCGCCCCTCGCCGTTTTGCAGTAATACTTTTCAAAACAGTTTTCGGGGCGAGCAAGTGCCAGAGCGTGCAAATACCATTTCGTAGCAAAAATAAAACTGCGCCAAACAAGCGTAAGGCACAGCAAGAACAGTATCAAATACAGTGTTTGAAGTGTTATAAGTAGGTAGATAAACCTTAAAGGTATTAATAAATTCAACCCACCACGATAAATATTTTAAAATGTAAGATTTCATAAAACACAGTTTTTAAATCTTTAAAAATATTTTGCCAAAGGTAAATATTATTTTTGAATATTTTTTATTTTTGCAATTATTTGTAAATTATTTTTATGATTTTATGTATAAAAGTATAAAAACGGTAATTATTATATGTTATAAAGCATAATTTTTTATTTTACGCTGGTGCAGGCTTGACACGCTGGCGCGGGATTGCAGCCCGTGCCGCTAATTTATTGATTTCTTTCAAGGCACGGACTGCAAGTCCGCGCCAGCCTTAATTACTGCAAATATTTTAATGTAATATTTCTGGATTGCTTCGCTTCGTTCCTCGCTCGCAATGACGACAAACGTTGTCCGTCATTGCGAAAGAAGTGAAGCAATCCAGATAAAAAAAGTATAACATTAAAAATTATCAATCACTTATTAACTTGTAATCAGCATTAAATCTACTACTTTTTATTATGCTAAAAAGAAACATAAGTATCTGATTTACAAATAAATAAATTGTATTTTTCACTACTTTATATTTTTTATTAATTTATTGCATTTATACATTGACTAACTTTGTAACAATAAATACAATACCTTTATTTTTTGCTATAGAAAAACAACCCAAAAATGAAAAAAATCTTTTGCACATTCTTCATTCTTAATTTTTCATTATTCATTGTTTCAGCGCAAACGGTGCAGTCGTGGAAGACATCGTGCAACGGCAGCAATAAGTTGCAGGCGCAAACCGACAATGTTTTTGAAGACGGCGCAGGCAGCAGTTCGGTGAAAATCAGCCTCGACCCTGCAACAACCTACCAAACCATTGACGGCTTTGGCTGGACAATGACGCAGGGCAGCGCATATTGGCTAATGCAGATGACGCAGGAAAACCGCACGGCACTCCTTACCGAAGTTTTTTCGCAGAACAGCGGCATCGGCAGCAGTTTTATTCGTATCGGCATCGGCGCAACCGACCTTTCGCAAAGCACATATACCTACCACGACAACCAAAGTGCGGGCTTTTCGCTTGCTGGTCCCGATTTGACTTATCTAATTCCTGTTTTGCAGGAGATTAAAGCGATTAACCCGAATATTAAACTTTTGGCAACGCCCTGGTCGGCTCCCGCGTGGATGAAAAGCAATAACTCGCTCGCTTGGGGCGGGCAACTGCCGACAACACATTATGCCGATTATGCGCAGTATTTTCTCAATTATCTGAACGCAATGCACGGTCTTGGATTTGATATTTACGCTATTTCCATTCAAAATGAGCCTTTGAGCGAAAATAACAACCCTTCAATGAAGATGACCAAAGAACAGCAATATAATTTTGTGAATAATAATCTCGGTCCGCTTTTGGCGGAAAACGGCTATGCAAATGTGAAACTTATCGGCTACGACCACAACTGCGACAACACCGCATACCCGATTTATGTTGCTCAAAGTCAATACATTTCAGGTACTGCCTTTCATCTTTACGGAGGTAATATTTCGGCGATGAAAACTGTGTATGATGCAACAGGAAAAGATGTCTATTTTACCGAGCAATATACGGCTGCAAACGGCAGTTTTAGCGGCGATTTTGAGTGGCATACAAAAAATGTGATGTTCGGCTCGGTAAATAATTGGGGCAAAACTGCTATCGAGTGGAATTTTGCCTCAGACGAAAATTGGCAACCTCACATTGCCAACACCTGCGCCGACTGCAAAGGCGCAATCACTATCAACAGCAGCACCAAAGCCGTTATCCGCAACGTTGCCTACTACACTGTGGCGCAATTTTCCAAAGTTGCCAAAGACGGTGCGCTGAAAATAGCCTCCACTTCCACAAGCAGCGATTTGCTCACAGCCGCCTTTGCCAACCCAAACGGCACAGCCGCCCTTGTGGTTTTCAACAGTTCCAGCAACAGCAAAACCTTTGATATTGAGTTCAACGACAAACATTGCACATTTTCTCTCGAAAGCAAAACGGCTGCGAGTTATATTTGGAACGAGCAAATAACATTCCCAAACGGTATTAATACTACAAAAGAAGACGAGATTGTTATTTTCCCAAACCCCGTGAAAGACGAATTAGTGGTTAGTGGTCAATGGTCAGTGGTTAGTGATGTGAAGATATTTGATATTATGGGAAAAACTATACTTGATACTCATTAATCATTACTCACTACTAATTCCATTGACGTAAGTAATTTACCGCAAGGTATCTATTTTTTAAAAATCAATAATTCTTTAAAAAAATTTATAAAACTTTAAAAAAAATCACTATGAAAAAATTTACTTTATTTTTCGGAATGTTGCTTTGTGCAACAATGGTTTGGGCAGAAGGCGTAGGAAATATGGTAGTTACCTTTAAGGTAAACGGCAATCCATATTCAAAGTACAATGTAGGTTCGGAAAATTGGGGCGATAATGTTCTATGCGCGGATTTGCAAGACTTGCCTAATATTGCAGGTTATAATTTTGACAGCCCGACTTCTCTTATTCTCGATGGAGCAATTTCTATTTCGTGGGGCGATGTGCCAGCCAACCAGCAATTTTTGCAATATCGTATCTACAAAGACGGTACTGTAGCAGGAGGTGCAACTATTAGTTATCTGTACTTTTCTGAACCTGATGTATGGGACGCAACCAATAGTTGTTGCATAAATAACAGAAGATACGAACTGTACGATGCTAATGTTGATGTTTTGGCAGCAGCGTTCAATATTGGCGGTTACGGCACATATCACATTGATATTGAAATGAAATCTCGTGCCAACGGTGGAGATGCTTGGACGGGTTTCAAAACCGCTACTTTCTCCATTTCAAACCCTGCCGAATTTTCTGTTGATAATGATTTAATACAAAATATTGGTTTAACAGGAATTGAGTATGATTTTACCGCTCTTACTGCCGATGCAGGTTCTTATGAATGGAAAATTAATGATAATTCTGTAAGTAATAATACAGGCGAAATTTTCAGTTATATTTTCAGCACCGCAGGCACTTATACCGTGAAACTTACTGTTGATGGTACGGATTTTACCGAAAAAACTGTTAAAATTTTTGAAAAATCAGCAGTACAAAATAAAATAGTGTATAACGGTTGGGAAACTATTCTCGAGTCGCACCCAACAACCCCTGTAAATCTTTCAAGTAACGAATGGATTTCGCCTTGCGTACATATATCTGGCACATCAGGCGACAACAGTAGAATTATGTTTTATCAACCTGTTTATCTGCTTGCTGCAAAAACCTATACTTTCAACTGTGATATTACTACAACATCTGTATCAGGTGCAAGTGTTCAACTTTATGTTACAGAAACCGATGTGCCTGTCGATAATCAAACTTTTGTTATTGACGGCGGCGTGGGTATTATCAATGAGAACAGTGCTATTGGGCAAATAAGAACTTCAGGTTGGGGCGGACAATGGACAACAGGAAGCGGCACTTTTCAAGATTATACCGCTAATTCCTGCTCATTTACGCCAGCAACAAGCGGAATGTATTTTTTAATTCTTCGTCAGGCATCTTGGTACAGCAATTTTGATTTTACATTGTGTAATCTTGTATTCTCTGCACCTGACGACAATCCAACTTCTATTTCAAATATTGCAGAAAATGAAGTTTCTGTTTTTACAGATAAAGGCTTTGTGTCGGCAACTTTCAACGGCGAGGCAAACATACAAATTTTTACTTTGCAGGGACAAATATTAAAAACATTTGCAGCAAACG
>JAISKN010000148.1 GCA_031260925.1 Prevotellaceae bacterium
CAATCCTAACGGATTGCGGTGCAAATGCAGTATCATTCCGTAGGAATGAATCGCTCGGTAGAAATTAAGTATCACATATTCAGGGCATTCCGTAGGAATGCAACCCCTGATTCGCATTATTACTTATTACTTATTACTCATTACTCATTACTCATTACTCATTACTTATTACTCATTACTTATTACTCATTACTTATTACTCATTACTTATTACTTGCTTTGTAATTTTTTTAATAAATTATATGCCTGAAAAATGCCGAGTTCGCCTGCTTTGCTCAAATCGGCAATGCCTTTGTCGGTTTCGCCGATGTAAATGTATGTCAGGGCGCGGTTGAAATAGGCTTCGGCAAAATAGTTGTCAATGGCAATCGCATTGCTGAAATTTGCCACCGCAGCCTTGTAGTCTTTGAGCGAGCAGAGAATATTTGCCCGATTAAACCACGCAAAACTGAAATCAGGCGCAAGTTCCACCGCCTTGTCATAATCGCGTATTATCATTTCGTAATCGTGCAAAAAACGTTTTTCAGGCAAAATTGATTTACTCTCATTCGCACTGTTTTCCGCAATCAAACCGCCGATTGACACTTCGAGTTGCTTGTTCCGCACAACTGCTCGGCAAAAGTAGAACATCGCATCATTTTTGAGCAAAATTGCCCGCGAAAAATCGGCAAGCGCGCTGTTGAAATCCTGTACGAGCGTGTAATTTATTCCCCGCAAAAAATAAGTATTCTGGTTGTCAGGCTGCTTTTCCAGCCGTTCCGAAAGGTTGTCAATCATTTTAAAATGATAGTTTATCAAAGCATCGGTGAGCGCAACTTCGTCATTAACGAATTTTAACAGCATTTCGCGGTTTTCCCTGTTAAATTGATTTAACGGCATAAAAAAACTTGTCGGTTGCGCCGTAATATCGTTTTTCTGGTATGGCGAAAGCACAAAATCGCCCTGCATTTCCGCCTCTGTATCACGGTTTTGAACATTGCCGCGCAGAATGTTGTTTTTGTAACGGCTATTGTCGTCAATCTCCGACTGAGACGAGGCAAAAAGTTTCGCCCAATCACTTACAGACGATTTTTCCTGCGCAATTTTTGCCTCTGTATCAGGCTCTTGAGTTTTGTCCTGTTTTTTATTGACATTTTTTTTGTTATTTTCTTCAATTTTAAGAATTGCCTGCATATCGTTAAACGCCGATTTTTTGTTTCCGCTCTGCTCAAAAGCAGTTGCACGCCCAAAATATGCAGGAATAAATTCGGGATAACGCTCAATAATTTTTGTAAAATCGGCAACAGCGTCAGCATTTTTTCCGAGTTCCTTATTTATCACAGCGCGCTGATACACAGCCTCATACATAGTTTTATTAACGCTCAAAAGTTCGTTCAAATCACTTAAAGCATTGTTGTAATCGCCGATTTCGACACGCAAAAGCGAGCGGTTGAAAAGTGCCTGCTCATTTTTCGGCGAAAGCGCAACAGCCTTGTCGTAATCGGCAAGCGCACCGCGATAATTTTTCTTTTCGTAAAGCAAATAACCGCGATTTATATAATGTGAAATATTGTTTGATTTTAACTTAACTGCCTGATTATAATCGTTTAACGCGCTGTCTTTTTTGTCAAGCAAAATATTTACAAAAGCGCGCCCGCCCCACGAGTTAAAATTGAGGCTGTCATTTTTTACAAGTTTGTCCATAACATTGAACGCGCCGAGCGTGTCGCCCGAAAAAATCAACGCTTGCCCTTTGGTAAGCGCAAGTTCGGGCAGATTTCCAAGTTTGGAAATCAAAAAATCCAAATCGCACAACTCCTCAGAATATTTTTTTTGCTGGTCGTAACTTTCAAGCCGATTTATTAAAAAAGTAGTGTTTTCTGGGCTAAATTCCAACGCTTTTGAAAAATCTTTTTCTGCCAAATCATATTTTTCCAAGCGGTTATAAACAAAACCGCGCGCATAATACGCCATCGGCAAAAATTCGTTTTTTTCGATAACTTGCTCTAAATCAGACATCGCGCCTGTGTAATCTTCCAAATTTATTTTTGCGATTGCGCGGTAAAGCAACGGTTGGTCTAAATACGGTTTAACTTTTATAATCTGGTTAAAGTATTGAATAGCAAGCACATAGTCTTTAAAATAAAGCGCGTTTGCGCCCACGCGAAAAAGGTGGTCGGTATTAAGTTGCGCCTTCAAAAGCAAGCCGTTTAAAAGTAGAATGACAATTAGAATTGTTTTTTTCATTATAAAATAACGATGTTTTAATACAAAATATTGCGCAAAATTACAATATTTTTTGTAATTTCGCGCCTTAATTTTTTAAAAAATCAAAGAATGCCTGAAAATAATTTAACTCTGCTTGAAATTTCAAAAAACTTTCGCACATTTTATCAGAAAAAATATGACGAATTAGCCGAAAAAATCGAGACACCCGAATATTTTGCCGATAAAGTGCAGAAAAATTACATTTACAAAGGTGCTGCGATTGCCAAAAACGCAAGAAAGTTGCTGAAAACGCACAACAATTTTGCGGAAATAATCAATAA
>JAISKN010000151.1 GCA_031260925.1 Prevotellaceae bacterium
CAGAATTTTAAAGCAGGTTTGTCTTTCCATTATTCAAAATACAGCAATTCGGCTTTAAATTTTGCAAATTCGATAGACCCGCGCCCTGATTATTACAGAAAACTACCGTCTTATTTGAATGATAATCATTATTTTCTTGATGAAGACGGTAATCAGCAACTTGATGAAAGCACAATTTATCCGCAAACACAGGAAGAACTTACACAACTTTGGAGTGATAGAAATCAGCAAACTACACAAATAAATTTTGATAGACTTGCACAATCAAATCTGGCTAATAATATTAATCCAGATTCTATATACCGTGTGGGAAATTTATATTATTCAAACGGAAAATATATGTTGCTACGCCGTCATAATAATTTAATGGAAACGGCTTTTAACGCAAATTATAAAAATCAACTCAATGACAAACTGAAACTTACTGCTGGTGTTGAGGCAAAGCAGAGCAAGGGAATACATTTTGCTACTGTTGATGATTTGTTGGGAGCAGACCATTGGCTTGACATTGATGTATTTGCAGACCGCGACCTTACAGGCGGACTTTTGCCTGAAAATTCTCACGATGTTATTCAAAATAATATTGGTAAATATCCTGTTTCATATGAAGGTGACAAAATTAACTACGACTACGACTTAAACACTTATCATATTGCGGCATATCTTCAAAATGACTGGAACTTCCGCAACGTAGAACTTTATTACGCTTTGCAGGGAACTTATACAACCTTTAACCGTTTTGGCAGAATGTTGAATGGGCGCGCATTATTTTTACATAATCAATATTTGGAACGCATTTATAATAATGGTTTGAAATATTCAGCAGAAGATGATGTTAATTCGTTAGGTAAAAGCGTTGCAAAAACATTTATTGACCCTGCATTTAAAGCGGGTGTAACTTGGAAAATCAATGGACGTAATATTATTCAGGCAAATGTAATGGCAGAAACGCAGGCACCGCTTGCAAATAATGCTTTTGTTTCGCAAAGAATTAAGGATACTTATGTGAAAAATCTTGTTTCCGAAAAAATTATTTCAGGCGATATTGCCTACAATTTCTCATTTCCAAAAGTTTTTGGTCGTGTTTCTGCATTTTATACAAAAATGTTTGATGCGCTTGAAACTGCGGGCTACTACGACGACGAATACCGCACATTTATTAATTGTGCAATGTCTGGCGTAGATAAGCAGTATTACGGTGTTGAGGCGGGTGTTCAGGTGAAACTTGACAAGAATTTTTCGCTCGCCCTTGCAGGAACTTATTCAGATTACTCTTATACAGACAATGCAAAACTTTCGATGTCTGCTGAAAACGGCTCTGATATTACAGGACAGGACTATTTGGGTGATGGTATTGATGTAGAAACGCAAGCAATGATTAAAGGCTTGCACGTTGCTGCGGGACCGCAAATTGCTGCAAGTTTGGCTCTCAAATATTTCCACCCTAAAATGTGGTTTGCCGATATTACCATAAATTATTTTGATAAAAACTATTTTAATTTTGCACCTTCACACTACCGCGCAGATTATTTTGGAACTTTTGATAGAAGTTACTACAACAACCCCAAAAATATGAACGAACTCAAAGCAATGACAAATACTGAACTAAAACAGTGGATTTCGGAGCAGGATTGGGGAATGTATGGTGCAGACGTTCCAGTTCCAGGCTGGGAATACTTGGAAGACGGTGACATGCTTTATAGAATGGATAAATCGGCAGCGCGCAAAGTTCTTGGCGAACAGGAAAAGATAAATTCGGGTTGGAATAATTGGGAACAAATCAGCAGCCATTTTCTTGTAGATTTGTCTGTCGGGAAACTTATTTATTTGCCAAAACGCCAGTCGCTTTCGATAAATCTTTCGGTAAATAATATTCTCAACAGCAGAGTTATTTCGGGCGGTTATCAACAAGGGCGCGTTCCAATGACAAAATTCAGAGAAAATCCGTCAAAACTTTCTACAAACTACGACAAATATCCAAGTAAATATTATTACGCAAACGGACTTAATTTTTATTTGAGTATTGGATACAGATTTTAATTTAAACTAAAAAATAACAGTTAAAACCTAAAAAATAAAAAAGTATGAAAAATACAATAAAAATATCAGTTTTAATTTTTGCAGTTGTTTTTTCTTCCTGCAAAAAATACGCACCTGTTGCGCCAGACGACAGCACTCCGCGCACTGCTACTCACTCTATTCAAAAATTAATAGAGGAGTTCGGCTCGCAGTTCGGCGATATGTTTCCTGTACGCTCAAACAGTTATCAGTTCGGCGACCCGAATAACGCAAATCTTGGACTTTTCAGCGTTGATACTATTCCGTCTGTCGAAACTTACGGCTCGGAAATTATTATTGCAGGGCGCGTAACCTCTGACGATTTGAACGGCAATATGTACAAATACATTGTTATTCAAGATGTTGGCAACAGCGATTATTCGCTTAAAATTTCTGTTGATGCATCTGGTATTTCGTCATATTACCCGCTCGGCTCGATTGTTACTATTAAATGCAATGGCTTGGCAATAGGCAAATATGCCGATATGTTCCAACTTGGAGTGGTTTATTACAACATTCCAAACGCTGAAGACGAAAAGAAAGGATTAAAAAAAGGCTATGAGCCAGGCAGAATGCCATTTCCGTTGTTTGATGTAAGGGCAAAAGTTCACGGTATGCCTGAACTTGATAAAATTAAAGTCGATACTTTGACTGTTGCGCAAATTAAGGCAAAATTAAACGATAGAGCATATCACGCGCGTTTGGTTTGCATTAAAAACGCTTATTTTACACAGACAGGCGATGCTGTTGCAGACATCGACCAGCCCGAAGGCAGAATTATTTTTGCCCCAAGCACAAACGGCTTTGGTTTCCCGCAGGCAGTTGATATTAGCGACGGCACAGGCATAATCAGCGTTTGCACAAGTGAATATGCACGTTTTGCTACAGCAACTATTCCTGCTGCCGACTATAAAGGCAACATAACTGCTCTTTTGATGTGGTACAGAGATTCTTCGTATGAGGGCAAAACTCAACTCACTTTGCGCTCGCTTGACGATTTAAACTTAAAAAACGCAGCAGGCGACAAATGGCTGCCTGTATTGCCGTATTAAAATATTCTTTTAAAAATTCATTAAAACAAAATTATTATGAAATCACTAAAATTATTTTCAATTATTGCCGTTACGGCAATGTTCGCGGCTTGCAAAGGCGGCGACCCGACTATTATTAAATTCACATCGGCAGACCAGGTTGCTGTGTCTGTTGGCGGAACGCTCAACTTTGACGTAACAGTTAAAGTTACTAACGGAAAAGGCGATACACAAATCGTTTTTGAAGGACTGCCCGAATGGGTTTCTAAAACCGAAGGCACAGACAAGGTTACTCTTACAGGTACTGCACCGTCAGAGGCGCACGATTACCCTGTAACAATTAAGGCAACAAACAACAAGGAAACAAAAACTCAAAATTTTACTATTAAAGTTGGCGGTACTGTTGTTGTTGAGGGAGACGGCTCACAGGCAAATCCATATTCTTGTGCTCAAGGAATTGCTTTTACAGATGCATCATCGCAACAAAATGATGTTTGGGTTGGCGGTTATATTGTTGGCGGTGTGGCTACAACCATCAGCGACGGCGCAAGCGGCACAAACAATGTTATTGCTAAAGCCGAAGATGTTGTTTTTGGTGCAACAGGTGTGCGTGCTACGGCTGTTGTAATTGCTGACAATCCCAATGAAACAGATTACAAAAAATGTTTTGTTGTAAAATTAACAGGCGAACAAGATAATGAGGGCAATGTAACTCATACTTGTCCCGAAGGTTTTCAAGGTATAATAAACCTGAATGCAAAGCCCTGCAACATTGGAGAGTATCTTAAAATTCAGGGCGACATTTACAGATATTTTGCCGTTCCTGCTATTCGGAGAGTTATGGATTTTGAATATACAGAGAAAACTTGCCCTGTTGCCGAAGGCGTAATTGTTACCACAGGAGTTTTTACCAATGCAATTCCTTCAGGTTGGACTTATATTTCTAATGACCCCGTACAGTATCCTGACCCAACTTATTATAATTCAGGTTCGTTAAAATTAAATTTTGAAGGAATGGGATTATTGTCGCCTGTTTTTGCAGTTCATTCGTCTGTTAAGGTTGTAATTGATATTGATGCTCTTAATGGTAATACAAAAACCGCTACTTCTGCCGATGTATTTACTATTACAGGTTTAAACAGCGAAGGTACGGTTATTGCAACTCAAACAATTCAAAACCCTGTTGCAGTTGGAGAGAGCAATGTAACTTTGACTGCCAGCGGCATTGTGCAGGTTAAAGTAATTATGACAGGTTACCCAAATAACGGCACTACACGCTATAATGTTAGTTTAAAATCTATTTCCGTAAAAGAAGTTTAATTATTAATGCGAATCAGGGGTTGCATTCCTACGGAATGCCCTGAATATGTGATACTTAATTTCTACCGAGCGATTCATTCCTACGGAATGATACTGCATTTGCACCGCAATCCGTTAGGATTG
>JAISKN010000186.1 GCA_031260925.1 Prevotellaceae bacterium
AAAACGGTGTCCGATTTTCTTGATAATAAAGGCACAGGCGTGGTAGAAGAAAATTTGCACAAAATACTTGAAGCCTACGCCAACGATTTCGCCAAACACGCTGAAACAAAAGATATTCCGCGCATTACGGCAATTTGGAACTCGCTGCCTTCGCAACTTTCGCGCGAAAACCGCAAATTTCTATACAAACTTGTAAAACCCGGTGCAAGGGCGCGTGAATACGAAGACGCGCTGCTTTGGCTGCAACACGCGGGGCTTATACACCGCATTTTTGCCAATACAAAACCTGCTTTGCCCATAAGCGCGTATGACGACTTGACGGCGTTCAAAATTTACTGCGCTGACATTGGACTTTTACGCAGATTGTCAAAACTGCCGCCCGAAATAATTCTCAATCAAAGTCCGCTGTATTCGGAATTTAAGGGTGCGATGAACGAAAATTTTGTGTTGCAGTCGCTCGTTGCGCAGTTTGAAGTAACACCACGTTATTGGACTTCCGAAGGCAAAGCAGAAGTAGATTTTATCATTCAAAATGGCTTGGAAATCATACCGATAGAAGTAAAATCGGAACACAGCGTAGCAAGCAAAAGTTTGTCGGTGTATAACCAACTTTATTCGCCGAAAACTCGCATACGTTACTCGATGAACAACCTGAAAAAAGACGGTAATTTACTTAATATTCCTCTGTTTCTGGCAGATTGGACAAAAAATTTATTGAAACTCAATAATTGAAATTTTCTCTTTTGTCAATCCATACAATTCGTCTGAACCACGATTTTAATAACCAGAGTTTTGGATAAGCATAGCCCGTTAGGGCTTTAATATCAATAGAATAGAAATTTGCACATCAATGTTTTCCCGTAGGGAATTAACGGTTAATAGCGGCTTCGCGTACTACTTGATCTTCGGCATCGGGAATGCACTCACGAACACGAAAGCGACCAGCAGCAAAATCGGCTTTTATGTCCGCCCAGTAGCAGAGTAATGTCTGAACTGTGATTTTAAAATGATTAGAATGATTTTTTATGAATGTCTGAATCAAGATTTAAAGGATTAACAGGATTTTGTTTTAATCACATTAATCAATTAAATCATACAAAAATCACAGTTCAGACAAAAACCAAACTTGCAATATTACCCAACGCGATGCGTTGGGAAAAAATCAAACCCCACCCCAACCCTTCCCTCAGGGGAGGGAGAGCCGAACACTGCAAATTTAGACAAAATTTGAAAAGTGCGACACTCCCCTCTCCAAATGGAGAGGGGTCGGGGGTGAGGTGTAAAACGATAAAAGGCAGGGAATAATCTGCAACATTACCCAACGCATCGCGTTGGGCTAAAATATGTTTAAAAAACCGCAGCACATTCTAAAAACGTGTTGCGGTTTTTTGCTTTTTAAAGAAGTTCGTGTAGTGCCTCGCCAATAATTTTAATGCCTTTTTCAATTTGATTTTCTGGAGTATTGCAGTACGAAACCCTGATGTAGCCGTTCTTTTCGGCATTTGGGTGGAATACCGAGCCGAGTACAAACACCGCGCCGCGTTCAACCACTTTTTTGAAAAGCACCTCCTCATCAACGCCTTGCGGCATTTTTAGCCACAAGTAAAAACCTCCTTGCGGCTTGACAAAAGTAACCTCTTTGGGCAAATATTTTTCTATCGCGGCAAGCATACAATCGCGCCTCTGACGATAAATTTCTCTGACTTCCAAAATATATTTGTCAATCTCGCCCGATGCCATAAATTGCTGCGCAATCACTTGCGAAATTGTCGGCGAGCAGGCATCAATACTCTGTTTGCAGATTGACATTTTGTCGTAAATTTCTTTCGGCACTAACGCCCAAGCAAGCCTCAAACCCGGTCCTAAAATCTTTGAAAACGAGCCTGTATAAAGAATTTGCGAGTCCATTTCGGCATCTGCCCACGTCTTCATTGGGCGCGAAGTTTGGTAACTTTTTTCGTCAAAATAGAGTTCGCCGTAAGCATCGTCTTCGATAATCGGAATTTCGGTGCCGTGCATCACTTCCAACAGTTGCTCGCGCCGTTCGCGGCTATAAACCAAGCCCGCAGGATTGTGAAAATTCGGCGTGATATAAAGAAATTTCGGGTTCAGTTTGATAGCCTCTTTAAGTTGCTCAATATCAATGCCATCGCTGTCCAAATCAACGCCCACGATTTTTGCCTGATACGACAAAAAAGCCGACACGCCGCCGATGAACACAGGATTTTCGGTCAGCACAACGTCATTTGGGTTAATAAAAAGTTTTCCGATAATATTCAACGCCTGCAACGAGCCTGTTGTGATGATTAACTCGTTGGTTTCCACAGGGAAACCGCGTTTTTTGAGCCAATTTTTGAGTTCGGCGAGCAATCCCGGATTTCCGCCCGTTGCGCCGTATTGCAACGCCTCTTCCCATTGAGTTCGGGTGAGGTTGTCAGTTAAAATTCGCAGTTTTTCCACAGGAAAAAGTTCGTTTCCCGGCATTCCGCCTGCAAAGGAAATAATGTCGTTTCGAGTAGCCAAACTCATCAAATCCCTAATAGCAGACGAGCGAAACGAATTGACGCACTCTGAAAATGTGTATTTCATATAATAATAAATTAAGGTTTTTATTTTGCGCAAATTTAGTAATTTTTTTTGAAATTTTGGTTGCTTTAAAATGAATTTTCGCTATTTTTTTTGTCAATACAAAAAGCCGAACTGCCAAAGCGGAATTTTCTTGTCAAAACCGTACTCTATATTATCGGCAGCAATATAGGCATTGTTCGCGCCTTCAATTTGCTTGCCTGTTTTGCTCTTTCCGCCAATTTCAAACAGATATTTTTTATCTACCCAAAAATCGCCTTGATTTGGGTATTCAACTGTGTGATTAAAAGCAACTTGATTGAGAAAAAATGTTTCGCGCATATTGCCGATTTCGGTGTTGGTTTCAGCCAAAGCATAGGCAAGATTGGTGTTTTCGAGATAGATTTTTTCGGGCTTTTGCAGTTTGTTGATGCCAAAAATATCTTTGTGCAAATGATTTGTCAGGCACGTTTCCTGCAAATAATACAAGTACGAAATAAATGTATTCCTGTGAATTTCAATGCGTTTGCTCAAATTATCTACATTCGGAATAAACGGAACGGACTCGGCAATAATTTGCAGCAGTTGCTTGATTTTTGGGATATATGCAGGCTCTACATTTCTCAAAAAAGGCAATTCCACTTCCAAAATCAGATTAACAACTTCTTCCAAACGGTAAGGGTATTTGGCAAGTCCTTCGGTAAAAAACGGGTAATAACCGTGCCGCAGATAGTCGCCAAAAAACTGTAAAGGTTTGACTTTTGCCAAAATTTCGTTGGAAATCTCCAACTGTTTGGTCAAAATATCAGACAACGAAAATGCCTGAAAATCAGTTTTTTGCGTAATATTCAAATACTCGCGGAACGAAAGTCCCTGAATATCATACACGATAGCGCGGCGACTCAAATCGGCACGCGCATTGAGAATTTCGAGCAACGACGAACCTGTAAAAACTACTTTTAAATCGGGGAAATCGTCGTAAATGTTTTTGATTGCCTGCGCCCATTTTTCATACTTATGCACTTCGTCGAGAAATAAAAATTTTCCGCCGCGTTTCACAAACAAATCAACCGTTTCGAGCAGATTATGTTCGGCAAACCAAAGATTATCAAGCGACACATACAAACTTTCGGCATTATTGCCCAAAAATTTCTTAATTCGTTGCAACAAAAGCGTAGTTTTTCCCACGCCTCTTGCGCCGCGAAGTCCTATCAAACGGTCATTCCAATCTATTTCGTCCATTATGCTACGGACAAAACGAATATCAACCGACTGTACTTTTTGCAAAGATTTTTCTATAAGAGTATCCATTTTTATTAAATTTTGCTTACTGCGATAAACAATTATTACTTATTTTTGTACAGTAGAGTGTAAAAATATAGGCAATATTTTTACACTCTACTATACAAAATATTGCTTTTATTTTATATTAGAGTATGCAAAAGTACAACATTTTTTTGAAATAACAAAAAAAACAGCGAAAAAATTAATTAAATGCCTAATTCAATATCTATAAATACCCAACAAACACCCAACGCGCCGCTGCGCTTTGCGATTGGGCTAAATTATAAATGGCTTTCAGCCAAAAGTAGGGGCAAGGTATGCCTTATCCCTACAAAAACCCGTAACACATTTCTAAAAACGTGTTACGGGTTGTCATTCTTATTGTTTGAACTTTGATTTTAGAGTGATTTTATTGATTAATATGATTAAGAAAAATCACAAAAATCATTCTAATCATACGAAAATCACAGTTCAGACAATTTATTTCTTTATAAATCTCTCTGTTTTTGTTCCTTTATCCGTATAAACTTTGAGCAGATAAACACTCGCTGGCAAAGCCGATAAGGACAGTTTTTCGTTAAAGTTGTTTTCCGAAAGCAGCAAAGTCCCTGTTAATGAGTAGACTTCAACTTTCTTTATTGGCAAATCGGATTTTATGTACAACTCTTCCCGCACGGGATTGGGATAAATTTGCACCGCGCTTGCTTCGGGAGTGCTGACGCTGTTAGCACCATTTTGGCAATCTTCCAATTGTGCTTGCAGCGCGGCGATTTGGTTGTTCAAGCTTTCTATCTGCGTTTGCAGGCTACTTAAGGTGTCGTTTGCAGTTGCTAAATCGCGCTGCAAAGTGGCATTATCTGTTTGCAGCGTATTGATTGTGTTATTCGCCGTTGCTAAATCGCTCTGCAAAGTGCTAATGCTTTGATTGGCTGCACTTAACTGATTTTGCAAGTCGGTAATCTGCATTTGCAAAGTAATGTTAGCGTTATTTGTCGTTAACAAATCGCTCTGCAAAGTGGTAATACTTTGATTGGCTTCGCCTAACTGATTTTGCAAATTCGTATTTTGCAGGTATAAATTAGCGGTATCTGCCTGCAAATCGGCAATTTGCGCTAACAGCACTACTGTATTCTGACTGCAACTTTCCGTATTCACCTGTAATTCCGCAATCTGATTATGCAGATTTTGAAGTATAAATATTTCTTCATAAAAAAATGTTCTCGAAATACGGCTGTATTTTATTTTCGCGCCGTTGTCTTTAAGCCCCTCGATAATATTATACAAATGCCGTCTGCTTATATTTACGGATACGGCAAATTCGGCAGGAGTGCCTGTCGCCTGCCGTTCAATCAACTTGTGTATTTTTACAAGTCGTTCTATTTG
>JAISKN010000247.1 GCA_031260925.1 Prevotellaceae bacterium
TTTTCAAGCGATTGCGGGTCAAGCCCGCAATGACAGATGCTTGTATATTTTTAGAACAGATTATAAATCATCAATTACAAATATTATTTATTAATTTAAAAAATTAAAAAAACAATGAAGAAAACATTAATTTCTTTGGCAACATTCCTTTTTTGTGGAATAGTTGCAGCGCAAAATCAGACAAATTATGAGAATTTTCTCAATATTCAGTTTCTGATTTTAGACCAAGTTCAGCCGCTTACGCAGGCAGAACGTCAGCAAATGGACAGCATTTTTTATGCAGAATATGCTGTGCCGGAGTTTCAAGATATTGCCTTTAATATGGCAATGAGTAAAACACTTACCAATCTTGATTACTACAAAAATTATTACAGAAATGCGCTTGCCAAAAGAGCGTATATTATGTACAATGACGATTTGGCTTTTTATAGTGAAAAAATGGGGCTTAGTGGCGCCTCATTAGATTCTATTAAGCCATATTTGAAAAATCGCAGCGAGGAAATAGCCCTTAGCGAAGTGTGTCTTATAGCCTTTCCCGATGACCTTTTTGCTGCAAAAGAGTATTTTAGGGAAAAGTACCGCAAAAATATTTCTGACGTGTATCTGAAAACAGAATCAAAGGGTGCAAGTTACAATCTTGGTTTAGTGCTGCAAAACAGAGAGAAACTTCAACTTTCTGATGCGCAGATAGATTCGATTGTTGGTGCAGCGCAGGTAATCAAACAACTGTCAAAAGACAGCGTTATTACCCGCAAGAAAAACAACCGCTGGCTCTACGAAAGAGCGTATATTATGAAGTTTCTGAACGAAGGGCAGGTTGCAGAATTTTCAAATATTCGCAGCAACGATTATGCTTTGAGTTATGCACACAAAATCTGGCAAGAGGCAAAAAGTTACAAAATTGATTTTGATTACGACAGCGTAAAAGTTGTTAAAGAAGTGTTTAACTATCAATTAAACAAGTCGAAAATCAATTACATTTACAGAGACGAGCCGAAAAAACTTGCGGAAATGGAAAATTTCCTTTACAAAAATTCTTATCCGAAAATTCTGCGCCAACTTGCAGTGGAACGCCGCAAAAGGTACATTGAAGAATTAGACGATAAAGAAAATTTAATGTTTTAATTACAAAAAATGAATATAGTATATAATACCCAAACTATTATTTACCAACATTTAATAATATGGTATAAAAATGAATTAACCTGTCATTCCCGCGCAGGCGGGAAACCCATTTGTAGAATGGAGTAAGGGGATTCCCGCCTGCGCGGGAATGACACCTGTTTTTTTGTTTTTTAGTAAATTTAATTGTTTTTAGGTAACATATACGATAATCATTAAAAAATTAATCACTTCAAAAATCAAAATTTATGAAAATTTTTAGATTTTTATTAACAATGCTTTTGTTGCCTGTTTGTTTGTCAATATCTGGGCAAGATACAATTACGCAAGATTCTGTTATCACAGAAAAACTGAAACTTGCGCAAAAGTTGCTTTTGGCAAACGGACACGAGCGCGCATTCCAACTTTTTACGGAATGCGCTGCTGCGGGCAACGCAAAGGCAATGAACGCAATCGGCTTGATGAAACAGCGCGGTTGGGGAACGGATATTGATGAAGTCGGCTCAATAGTTTGGTTTGAGCAGGCAGGCGCGGCGGGGTACGAAAAGGCGTATTACAACCTTTTCAAAATCTACTCGAAAGCAATCGGCGTTGAGCAGGATTTTAACATTTCGGTAGATTATCTTGATACTTTGCAAAACCTGACAAACCGCACGTATGCGTTGTCAATGCTCGGCTATCACTACTACAAAGGGCTGGGCGTGGAACAAAATTACGAAACGGCTGTAACCTATTTTTTGCAGGCAGCAGAATATAACTATTCCGATGCTTTCTATTTTCTGGGCTTGTGCTACCGCAACGGCTACGGAGTGGAACAAGACGAGGCAGAGGCGCAGTATTACCTGAGCCGCGCTGCCGAACTCGGACATTGGTACTCAAAAAATGAACTTGCAGAGGAAGCCCCCGAAGTAGTGCCGCAGGCGCAGCATATTGCAATGCGCGGAAACGGCAACAGGGATACGCTGAAAACCATTCCGCGCGAATACCGAAAAATAAAACGCCACAATCTTAACAATCAGCAAGTTACAGGCGAATATTCGGGTGCGATAGTGATGTACGACTACAGTGGAAAGCATATAGTACGCACTTCCGACCTGAAAATACGCTTTGACGACAGCCAAAACGGCAGGATTTTCGGGCAGTGGGTTGAAAGTGACAGTTTGGCGGTTGATTTTGAGGCAATTCTTACCGACAGCACTTTGCAGTTTTTGAATACCGACTATATTCATACAGAGCGGTATTTTAGAAATACGCCTAAAAAGTGGATTTTCAAAAATGCAATTCTGGAAAAGACCGAAACTGACAGCGTTTCGTATCTTGCGGGCAATATTCAGCAGTACGACACAAAGCAGAAAGAGCCGAGCAAACCGCTTTATATTTCGGTGCAGAAAAACAAGTTTGAGAATGCAAGCCAAGAGAAAAAAGATTTTTTGGTAACCTACCCAAATCCTTTTGAAAGCGAGGTAAATATTCTTTTTACTTTGGAAAACGAGCAAAATGTTACTCTGTCGGTTTATCTGCTGAACGGCGTTTTGTTTGACAGCAAAAATCTCGGCGTTTTGCCCGCAGGCAAACAGAATATTTTGCTCACGCTTTCCGCACCAAAGGGCGAATATCTGCTTGTTGTACAAAAAGGCAACAAAAGAGTTTCAAGTTTAATCATTAAAAAATAGACGATTATGAAAAACTATTTAAAAATTTTATATATCTTTGCACTTCTATTTTGCACTGCGCAGGCGTATGGGCAAGAAATGGAAGGAGGGTTAGACGACTTTGACGGTTTCGATAACGGTTTTGACTGGAATGAGTACTGGTACGAGTTGGAAGATGAAGATATTGGCAACCATGATATGTATTGTCCTGGGTGTCCAACTGTTGATTATCTAAAACTGATGACTTATAATCTAAAAGAACCAGGTTATGCTAAAAACGGAAAAGTTATAAAAGCAAGCGGAGCAGATGTAGTTGCAGTGCAAGAAATCAGAGGTCTCTTTATTTTCTACGAAATACTAAAAAGCAAAGCAGGAATGATAGGAGTGAGAACTAATACAGTCTGGGGAGTTTATGGCATCGCATTATTGTGGAAGCCTCAGCTGGATACACCAACAATTACCGAAAGAATAATGCCTCGTCCAAGCGGCAGCCCAGAAGAAGACCCTGCACGTGCTTATATTATTGCAGAATTTAACGATTTTTGCTTTATTTCTACTCATTACAGTTCGGGGGATGCAAATTTCAGGACAGCAATGTCACAAGCAATTTTAGATGAAGATGTTGTACAAAACTGCATAAATTCTGGAAAACCTGTTTATATAGCAGGTGACCTGAATACACAGCCATTTGAAAATGAAGAAGCAATAACAAACTTAACAAATGCTGGTTTTGAAATACTCAATAACTTGACAAGGGAGGGTGAGGATGGAGAAAGTGGTAAGTATGTGGACAAGACTACACAAGGCGGAAGAATGATAGACCTAATATTTGAGTATAATAAAAACCTAAATCATCAAACTCTTTGGCCTCACATACCCGCAGACGCAGACTTTACAATGTCAGACCATTTGCCATACATCATTACAAAAAAATTTATACATTATTAAAATATGAAAACAAAAATTTTAATCACATTGACATTATTGACAGTTTTAACATTCTCGTGTTATAAAAAAAGCATTCACTATAA
>JAISKN010000265.1 GCA_031260925.1 Prevotellaceae bacterium
CATAATTAAAAAAGTGTTTTCAAAATCTGTTATCAATAAATATAAAATTTACCTCAAACTTGAAAAGTCTTTGACAAAAAATTCTGTTGAGGCTTATCTGTGCGACTTGCAACATTTGAATAAGTATTTAACTGACAAAGAAATTAAATATAAAAAAATCAGGCTCAAACATTTGCAGGATTTCGTAAAAACATTGTCAGAGATTGGAGTAAATGAGCGGTCGCAGGCGCGGGTAATTTCGGCACTAAAAACTTTTTTTAAGTTTTGCGTAACCGAAAAAGTGCTTGACATCGACCCATCTGAACTGCTCGAAATGCCAAAACTTCCGCTTTATTTGCCCGAAATTCTCAGCATTGAGGAAATAGACAAAATGATTTCGTCAATAGATTTGAGCAAAAAAGAGGGACACCGAAACGCTGCCATTATCGAAACGCTCTACGGCTCTGGATTGCGCGTGTCGGAACTCGTAAGTATCAGATTGTCAAATATTTACTTTAACGAAAAATATATGAAAATTATCGGAAAGGGCAACAAACAACGTCTTGTGCCGCTTTCCGACAACAATATCAAAGCGATAACTTTTTGGCTGGAAGATAGAAATTTATTGCAAATCAAGCCGAAAAACGAAAACTTTTTGTTTCTCAACCGCAGAGGCGCAAAATTGACGCGTGAAATGGTTTTTATCATTATAAAAAATGCCGCTGAAAATGCTTTGATTACAAAGACAATCAGTCCGCACACTTTGCGCCATTCGTTTGCAACGCATTTGCTCGAAGGCGGCGCAAACCTGCGCGCAATTCAGGCGTTGCTCGGACATTCCAGCATCACCACTACCGAGATTTATACCCACATCAACGTTGATTTTTTGCGCGAAGAAATTATCAACCACCACCCACGCAACAAATGAATAGTGGTTAATGGTTAGTGGTTAATGAAAACTTCTAATTAACAAAAATTCTATATAAGAAAAAAACTTTGTGGTTAATAATTTTTTTTGAGGTGCTATTAGTTTTTAAAAATTAACAAAATAATAGAAAAATAATTAAAAAAACAGAATAAAATAAATAAACCTGTCATTCCCGCGTAGGCGGGAATCCCATTTGTACAATGAAGTAAGGAGATTCCCGCCTGCGCTGGAATGACACCTGTTTTTTTAGTTATTACCAAAATTTATTTTATAGCACCTCAAAAAACTTTTAATATTTTATATTTTGCAATTTTTAAAAAAATGGCTAACTTTGCAGAAAAAATTGCAATGAATTTCCTTACAAAATATAGAAACAGCATTTCGGAATTGTGCAGGCAATACAACGTACTGAAATTATTTGCTTTCGGCTCGGTGCTTACTGACAAATTCAACGAAAACAGCGACGTAGATTTGATTGTAGATTTTGATAAATCTGCCGTCAAAGACCATTTTATTAATTATTTTGATTTTAAATATTCGCTTGAAAATATATTTGGAAGACCTGTTGATTTGCTTGTAAATCAGCAAATTAGAAATAAATATTTACAAAAAAGCATCGAAAACTCAAAAATTGAAATTTATGGAAGATAGTTTAAAAAAATATTTGGAAGATATTTTGATTGCCATTGATGAAATCGAACTGTTTTTTGACGGAAAGCCAAAATTATATAATGATTTCATAACAAATCTTTTGTTGCGCAGAGGCATTGAACGCAATATTGAAATTATAGGCGAGGCTATGAACAGAGTTTTAAAAGAACTGCCTGATTTACAGATTACTAACGCACGAAAAATTGTTGACACGCGCAATTATGTAATTCACGGTTACGATTCATTAACCCCAGATATTCTTTGGAGTATTGTTATAAACCATTTGCCTGTATTAAAACAGGAAATTCTAAAACTGCTTGAAAATTAATAAAAAATGGCTAACTTTGCAGAAAATTTTTTAAACAAAAAACTATGAAAAAATTTTATTTAAGTTCAGGCGAACGGGTTTTTATTGCGCCAGAACTAACAGGACAAAAAGAATGGGTTAAGGGCGAAGTTATCGAAATTGACAGCAGCAACCCTTTTGGCGCGGTTATTTCGGCGCGTTCTATTGCCGACAACGATATTTTCTTTGGGCGCGAACACGCTTTTAGGAGGGAGGTGTGATGTTTGCAGTTGCATTTGATATGGTTGTTGCCGATTTGGAACAATTTTACGGAAATCCTTATCACAAAGCGTATTACGAAATAAAAGGAATTTTAAAAGCGCATCAGTTTGATTGGGTGCAAGGCAGCACCTATATTACTGTGAGCGATGATTTGAGTGTCGTTTTTGACGCAATTAATGCGTTGTCAGATATTGATTGGTTTGCGCGTTCAGTGCGCGATGTTCGTGCCTTTAAAGTTGAAAACTGGTCAGACTTTACTGCAAGCGTCAAGCGAAAAATCAAAAATTAGCACAAAAAAGCCCGAAAAACTTAAATTTTTCGGGCTTTTTCTAATAATTAATAATTTACCACTGACCACTATTTATTTGTTTTCTGGTGCAATCAGTTTATAACCTTTGCCGTGAATATTGATAATTTCAATATCTGGGTCTTCTTTGAGAATTTTTCTCAATTTGGTAATATAAACGTCCATACTGCGCGCATTGAAATAGTTGTCTTCAACCCAAATGCTTTTTAGGGCATAGTTGCGTTCGAGAATACTGTTTGCAGATTGCGCAAGCATTGCCAGAAGTTCAGACTCTTTAGTCGTCAGTTTAATTTTTTTGTCGCCGATTACAAGCGTCTGTTTTTGGAAGTCAAACGTAAATTTGCCGAAAGTGTATTCCGAGCCGACTTTGCTTGCTTTTCCGCTTACGCGGCGCAGTATTGCCTCAATTCTGAACAGGAGTTCTTCCATACTGAACGGCTTTGTAATGTAGTCGTCAGCACCGATTTTGAAGCCTTCGAGAATATCTTCTTTGAGGCTGCGCACTGTCAAAAAGATAATAGGAACGATGCTGTTGATTTTGCGAATGTCTTGTGCAAGTGTGAAGCCGTCTTTTTTCGGCATCATCACGTCAAGAATGCAAATATCAAATTTATCGGCTGTAAATGCCTGATAACCAGCCTCGCCGTCTGGTAATAGTTCTACTTGAAAACCTTTTGCCTGCAAATATTCGCGCAAGAGCATACCCAAGTTTTCATCATCTTCGCATAATAAAATTTTTGTTTTCATTGTTAATAAGTATTAAAGTGTGAATGAATATTTTGAAGTTAAGAAGTTATAGAATTAAGAAGTTACAGAAGTTATTTTTGTTTTTCTGACTACTTAATTTTAACTCCTATTTTTTATTTTTTAACTTTTATTTTTTAACTTTTATTTTTTAGTTCTTAGTTTTCTATTGTCGGCAGCATTATTGTAAATTTTGTTCCAACGCCAAATTCGCTTTCAACCGAAATTGTGCCGTAGTGTTCGGCAATAATTTTTTTGACATAAGCCAAGCCAAGCCCAAAACCTTTAACATTGTGCAAATTTCCTGTCGAAACTCTGTAAAAACGTTCAAAAATATGTTTCAAATCTTCTTTTTTTATCCCAATTCCGTTGTCTTCTATCGAAATAAACAGTTTATCTTTTTCATTCCAAGTCTTAATTTCTAAAACAAGTTCGTTTCTGCAATATTTTACCGAATTTTCAAAAAGATTGTAAATTACATTTGCAAAATGCGTGTCATCAACCAAAGAAATTGCATTTTTGGCATCAAGCGATGTAGATATTTTTCCATTTTTTGAAATTATTTTAAAGGAAAAATTTTGTACAACTCTGTCTATCAATTCATTAACATCATCTTCTTTGAGTTGCATTACAGATTTTCGGCTCTCAAAAACTGATGTTTGCAGCACTTTTTCCACCAAAATACTCAACCTGCGTGTTTCGTCTGTAATCACTTTTGACAAATGCTCAAGCATCATCTGCGATTTTCCTACTCCGCCATCGTTCAACATTTGCGCAGCGAGCGAAATTGAGGCAATCGGCGTTTTTAACTCGTGTGTCATATTGTTCAAAAAATCAATTTTTTGCTCGCTCGCTTTTTTTTGTTTTAATAAAAAATAACTTGCAAAAATAACGCTTATCAGCAAAAAAACTGTGATTGAGATTGACGGAAACACCGTCTTTACTGCTTGCTCGCGGCTCAAAGTTTTATTTTGAAAATTAACTTCAACAAAATATTTTGCATTGTTTTTCTCTTTCGGAAAAAGTTGTTGGCGAAATTTTACTGAACTGTATCGGCAATCGCCATTGTGATTTGAAAAAATTTCACGTCCTCTGTCGTCTTTCACGCAAAAATAAAACTGTTGCAAAATGCCGTTGCTTTCAAATTCAGTAACAAGTTTTTCCAAAAAAAGATTAAAATCCATTCGTTGAAAAATCTCGGCATTGGACATTTTGAGCGTTAATTGCACTAAAACTCTGTCCATCAGGGCTTTATTGTGCAAAAACTGTTTCTGATAATTTTCTGTAAGAACATTGTTAAGCCCCGTAATTGACGAATTTGGCGTTTTGTTTTTCTGCAAAAAATCATTTTCCGACAAGTCAAAAATATATTCGTCTGCACCCTTTTCGTTAAAATAATTTTCAATATATTTTTTAATTTCCTCGTTCTCCATTTCGTTTTCAACGTTGTAAAGCGCGTTTTGAACTGTTGCTGAAAAATTTTGCTCGCTGATTTTTATTGCCTGATTAAGATAATGCAACTGAAAGATTATCAGGCAAATAACAACCGACATCAAAGCAGAAATTAATATATAAACCCTGTTTTTTTTCATATTCCAAAATACATTTTTTCAGCAGAGAATGCAAAGTTTCTTTCTCTGCGTTTTTTGCGTGAAATTTAATTTTGCAAAGGTAATATTTTTTTTAACACTTCTGGTTAAATTTTGCAGAATTTAACATTTTTTATTTAACTTTTAATCAAAATTTAATCAAAGAATTTGATTTTGTTTTAAAATTAACAAAAACAAGTGTCAGAAAAAATTATGAAATTTGAGAATAAATGTCAATAATGTCATTTTTTGAGGCTTTCGCAAAAGTATCTTCGTCTGAGGTAACAAAAATACCACTCATTTCTACAGTTCCGGGACTAAACAAAAGCCTCTCTTTTTCATTTTTTGCGAAAAATTGTTGTGGGCGGAAAGCCTTGCGTGGAAAAATCACAAGCCGATAAATTCCTTTTTCAATCACAAGTAAAATATTAAACATCGGCTCGGAATTTTCGCCGTTTTGCAGCCTAAAATATTCCTGTTCAAAGATTTTTTTGAGTGTTTCGGCATTGTCAGCCTCAATGCAAAGCAGATTTCGCAGATAATTTTGAATGGAAAAAATGCGGTATTTTTGCGTTTTGTGCAAATTTTTTAGATTTTCCGAATTGAATTTTATGTCGCTCAAAACGGGAAATGAGGCTTTGGGAGCAGCCTGAAAATGTTGATGGTCAGGGCAAGATGCGCCGCACTTTGCGCCGTTGTAAAAAATTGCAAAATCGGGCAGAATTTCCGCAAAACGCACAAAATCGGTAAAACAGGGTAAAATTTCTTGCTGCGAATGAGTTTTTCGCGCTATTGTGAGGTGATTTTCAAAAATCGGGTAGGGGTTGAGCAGTGTGGTAAAATCGCCTATTTCAACGCCTTTTTGCACTTCGGGGCGGTTTTCCGCACACAAAAAACAGGGGCGTTCTTTGATAGATTTTTCGTCAATATTTGCTTTCAACGAGGCAACGCGCGAGGCATTGTGCTTGATATAAACACTGAAACTGCCGAAATTGAGTTTTTTTTGCAATCCGCTGCTTAGCGCAAAATTATTTTTTCGGGCAAGTTCCCAATGCAAAAGTTGCTCGTTGATTAATGAATATATTTGATTTTGCATTTTTTTATAGTGATTAGTGGTTAGTTATTAGTGATTAGTTATTAGTTATTAGTTGTCAGTGGTTAGTGGCAGCATTTTTAACTCTTAACTCTTAACTCTTAACTCTTAACTCTTAACTCTTAATTCATAATTCTTAATTCATAATTCATAATTAAATTTGTCCTGCTTCTACCAAAATAATTATTCGCTCAATCATTTTGTCATCATCTTTTGTGCCATAAACCGATTTCAAATCTGCACCTAAAAATTTTGCAAAAAACTGCCAGAAACCCGCTCGGAACGAGCCTCGATAGGATTTTATCAACTCGTAAGAGGTATAATTACACTCTCTATCAACCAAACGAATTAGCAATTTGCCCTGATTTAGAGTGAGTTTTGAAAATTCCTCTTCATTTTCTTTGTAAATTGTCTTCTCAAAATGCGCCATATATTTGTCGCGCGTTTTTTTGTCGGGCATATTCATAAGCGTTTCGTTGGTGCGCTCAACCACAGTTTTGATGTATCTTGACAGCGGCAAAACGCGCTTAACATCGCGCACGGTGCGCCAATAATACGCCTCTTCCTTTTTATTTTTGAATTTTAGCGGTGGAAAACAATAAAGCATCGGCAACTCTACGTGCGGAAAAGTGTCGCCATCAATTATAATTGTTGTATAAACGGAGTTTGCAGGCAAAATAAAATTACGCTGCGCATTGCTGTCAAAAACAGTGCCGAAAACGATGATTGTTACAAGAGATAATTTTAAAAATAATTTTTTCATTTGTTGTTGATTTTTCACAAACACTTACGAAATTTAGACAATATTATTCTTAAAATGTTTAATGAGAAAATAAAAAAATACTAATTTTAATTATCAATGCGAATTACGGGTTGAAATGTTTTTTTAAGGGTGCATTCCTACGGAATGCAGGTCTATATTTCTGTTTTTTTCTACCGAGCGATGCAATCCTAACGGATTGCGGTGCAAATGCAGCATCATTCCGTAGGAATGAATCGCTCGGTAGAAATTAAGTATCACATTTTTCAGGGCATTCCGTAGGAATGCACCCCGTAATTCGCATTATTTAAGTAATTTTTTTATTTTTTTGGGGATTGTTAAATTAATATAGTTTTTTCTGGATTGCTTCGCATTTTTCGCTACATTTCATTTCGCTTAAAATTCTTGCAATGACGTACTACCATTGCTTAAACGACTTCCGTCATTGCGAGGTCTTCATTGCGAGGTATTTCCGAAGCAATCCAGATTTATTATAAAAAATGCTTTTATCTATACTTATTTATATGTTATTTTTTTTTAACATCAATAAAAAAACAAAACAAGACCGTTTCACAACGCCCTTGTTCCTAATAATAACTAATATTTATATATTCTGTGACAACCACCGAATACATACATACATATTTTTGCGTATATGTTATTATTTCAATTTATTTTAAATGTTATAAAAATCGTATATTATTTCCTAAAAACGATTAAATTTAAAAAACAGTTGTCATTCCCGCGTAGGCGGGAATCCCATTTGTACAATGGAGTAAGGAGATTCCCGAGTTCCCCGTCTACACGGGGACGGGAATGACAGGTTATTTCATTTTTA
>JAISKN010000284.1 GCA_031260925.1 Prevotellaceae bacterium
AATCATTACAAATTTTTAATGTAATATTTTCTGGATTGCTTCGCTTCGTTCCTCGCTCGCAATGACGGCATTCCTTGCAAAAAAGGCAGCACGTCATTGCGAGGCGATAGCCGAAGCAATCCATATAAAAAACATAATACTAATGTTTCACAAGCATTTCTTAATCTTGTTAATTTTGAAAATCTTATTAGAATCTTGGTTCAGACTTGAATTAATATTTTACTAAATAATGCTGTTTTGGGAAATCTTTTTTTATAAAAACAATTCCGTATTTAAAAATATCAATGCTGATTTTCAGTGAATTATCATCTACTATCTTTTGCCAAACGGCTTTTTCTGTTTTGGTGCAAGAAAATTTCTCAAAAATCAAAATGGAATTTTCCGAAACCAAAGGACTTTTAATAACGTCTTCATAATATATAATATTGTGTGTCGGAAAAAAAATTATGTCAAAAGGCACATTTTTTTCATTATCAAATAATTTTTTGAAATTTTGCGAGAGAGTTTGCGGCAAATTTTCTTTTGGCAAATTTTCCAACTTTTCAAGCGAAACAATATGACTTTTTTTGCTGACCGACAAAAAATATTTTTCAATGAAAGGATTTTTGCCGACAATCAACATTTTTTTTGCCGAAAAATAGTTTGCAAGCCGAAAAATCAGCCTGTAATATTTAATATTGTGTCTGTTAAAACTTTTGCCGTAAGTTTTTTGCAAAAATTGCTCTGTGGTTTTGAAAGCGTAAAAAGCGTTATCGTCAAAAAAAACAAAACTCAGCAAATCAAACACAAACGGCGAATGTACGCCAAAACCATTTTTATGGCGTGCAAGCAGTTTGTATTTTAAATAATCAACAACCATTTACGATTTTAGATTTATGATTTATGATTTACGATTTAGGGAACTTCTAATAATTGGCAAAAAAATCAAAAGTAGGTGTCATTGCGGGCTTGACCCGCAATCTATTGAAAAACACTTGCAAGCGATTGCGGGTCAAGCCCGCAATGACACGGTATGATATTTTTATGTCACATATTGAAAAGTTTAATTTTTAAAAGTCTTCTTACGATTTTAGATTTACGATTTACGATTTTAGATTTACGATTTTGGATTTACGATTTGCTGGCATAATTGCAGGTTTTATCGTAATTTCTAAATCATTTTTGATTTTCGATGTTTCTTTCAATCGTAAATCAACAATCGTAAATCATATTAATTTTCCGATATTTTCCACCAATTCGCCGATAGAAAACGGCTGCCCTTCTATTTTGTTGTATTGCTCAAAATGTACGCCCTGAACTTTGGTGCGCAAATATGAGGCAAGTTGTCCGCTGTTCAACTCGCAGACAACAACTTTTTTGTAACTGCGAATGATGTCCTCGGCGTTGCGCGGCATCGGGCAAATATAGTTGAAATGCAGGTGTGCGCATTTTTTGCCATTCTCGTTGAGCATACTTACCGCGCTCTGCAAATGTCCGTGCGTACTGCCCCAACTTATTACCAAAAGTTCGGCGTCAGGATTGCCCTCAACTTTCATCAAAGGAATGTGGTCGGCAACCTGCTGCACTTTTGTTGCGCGCGCCTCAACCATTTTGGCGTGGTTTGCGCCGTCAGTGGAAATGCCCGCCGTTTCGTAGTCGCGTTCAAGTCCGCCGTTGCGGTGTTCAAAGCCCTCCATTCCGGGAAAAGCCCAATAACGAATTTTCGTTTCCTCATCGCGAGTGCAGGCGGTAAATTTGCCCTTGAAACTTTCGGGGACAACATTCGGCTTGATTTCGGGCAAATCGGCAATTTTGGGCAAACGCCAAAGCGATGAGCCGTTGCCGATAAATGCGTCTGTGAGCAAAATCACAGGCGTAAGATTTTCCGTTGCAATTTTTGCAGCCATATAGGCGTACATAAACGAATCGTCAGGCGTAGAGGCGGCAATAACCACAATAGGACTTTCGCCGTTGCGCCCGTAAAGTGCTTGCAAAAGGTCGGTCTGCTCGGTTTTTGTGGGCAAACCTGTGGAAGGTCCTCCGCGCATTACATCAACCAGCACGAGCGGCAACTCCGCCATTACAGCCAAGCCCAACGCCTCCGATTTGAGCGCAAGCCCAGGACCTGATGTTGATGTTACGGCTAAATCGCCTGCAAAAGATGCGCCAAGAGCGGTACAGATACCCGCAATTTCGTCTTCCGCCTGAACAGTTTTTATGCCCAAATCTTTGCGCGCTGCAAGTTCGTGCAGAATGTCGGAAGCAGGCGTAATCGGGTATGAGCCGAGAAAAAGGTTAAGCCCCGATTTTTCGGCAGCAGCAATCAGCCCCCACGCAGTCGCCTTGTTGCCGTTGATAATGGTATATTGTCCTTTGGAAAGTTCAGATGACTTTTCGACAACAAAAGTTGTGATATTCAAATGCAGATTGTGTCCGTAGTTGAAACCGTCTGCAATAACCTTTGAATTGGCTTTGATAAGTTCCTCTTTTTTACCGAATTTTTTTGCTAAAAAATGCAACGCTTTTTCCAAATCGCTGTTGAAAAGCCAGCAAATCAAGCCGAAAGCAAACATATTTTTACATTTTTGCATTGATTTATTGTCCATTTCAAAATCTTTCAAACTCTCCACTGTGAGTGAAGTGAGCGCAACAGGAATAAGTTGAACGCTCTCTTTAATTCCGAGTTCGGTAAAGGGGTTTTCGGTTTCAAAGCCCGCTTTTTCAAGGTCTTTTTTGGTGAAAGAGTCGGTATCGAAAATCACCACCGAAAGCGGTTTCAGTATTTTGGCATTGACTTTGAGCGCGGCAGGATTCATTGCCACAAGCACATCTGCCTCGTCTCCCGGCGTGTGAATGCCCGACCCTATATGCACCTGAAAGCCCGAAACACCGCTAACTGTGCCTTGCGGAGCGCGAATTTCGGCAGGATAATCGGGAAAAGTAGAAATTTCGTTGCCCAAAATTGCCGAAAGATTGGAAAAAAGCGTACCTGTGAGTTGCATTCCGTCTCCCGAATCGCCCGAAAAACGTATTACAACATCATTTAATATTTTAGTATTCATATATCAGATTTAAGATTGACAATAAAATTAAGAGATTGCAAAGGTAATAAAAAATTTTATAAACAAAAAAAAACAAAGGGTTAATAATTTTTTGAAGTGCTATTAAAATAAATTTTGGTAGTAAATAAAAAAACAGGTGTCATTCCCGCGCAGGCGGGAATCCCATTAGTACATTGCAGTAAAGAGATTCCCGCCTGCGCGGGAATGACAGGGTTCTTCATTTTATTCTGTTTATTTAATTGTTTTTCTATTGTCTTGATAATTTTTAAAAACTAATAGCACCTCAAAAAAATTATTAACCACCAAATTCAAAACTTTAATCATTGAAAAAAAAATTGTAACTTTGCACGTTTTTTGTAATCAAAAAATT
>JAISKN010000290.1 GCA_031260925.1 Prevotellaceae bacterium
CAGACAATTATTTTTTTATAAATTTTAAAATTTGATTATCTATTTTTAAAAAATAAATTCCCTGCTGCAACGTACTGACATTGATTGAATTGTAAATTGTAAATTGTAAATTGTAAATTGATTTCCCTGTAATATCAAATATTTGCGCATAATTATTCATTATTAATTTTTCATTATTCATTATAAATAATTCGTCAGCCGCAGGGTTTGGATAAATAATAATTTTTTCACTTTCTTTTGGAGTGAAAACTGATAAAGCCGCGTTCATTGTAAAATTAAAATTTGCGCTGCACTGCGTTTCTGCGCCGTTGCAGTTAATCGCTTTTACAAACCAGTTATATGTGCCGTTTGGGATATTTACAGTTGCTGATGTTTCGGTAGTTGCGGCTTTGAGCAAGCCATTAACATAAAGTTCGTAGCCCGCAATTTCTGTTAAATCGGTGCTTGCCTGCCACGAAAAAACCACATCAGAATTAGTCAAAACCGTTTCGTTGGCAGGTGCGGTCAAATTGAATGCAGACGGCGCAACAACAACATCATCGCCCAAATCGGTAACTGCACAGCCCGCATTTTCCTGTTCCCAAGCGAGTGCTGACGGCGGATTTTGAATATTTTGATTTACAACATTTTGAAAAGTCAAATCACAATATTTTATATTTCCTTTTGAATTATTAAAAAAAACGCCGTTGTTTTTTGCAGAAAAAACATTTATATCGCGCAAATAAATCTCACTGTAATATTTGTTTCCGCTACTTATATTTATTGCGTTGTCTTTTGAATTATAGAGGTCAATCTTGTAAATAAGAAAATTTTTTAAATCGTAATTGTTTGCACTGTTGAGGTGAATTGCGCCTGCGCGGCTTCCCCACAAATCGCCCGAAATGCCGCGCGTACCTGATGCACAACCGCCATTATAAACCGAAATGTCGTGCATTTCGCAAAAACCGTCTGCACTGAAAGGCGAGCCTGCAAAGTCGCAGGTAGCGCGCAAACCTGCCTCCAATCCGTCTATGATTACTATATTGTGCGCCTTGTTTTGCTTTCCGCCGAAAAAGCCGAGCGAAGAGGCACGCCAATTATTTTCGGCAGTGCAATAACGGAAAGTGTTGTTTATACATTCGCGGTTACTTCTTGACCAAGTAGCCATATCGTCATCGCCATTGTTGCGGAACAAACAATGTTCAACAATGCTGTTTTTTGTGCCGTAACTCAGATTTATTCCGTCTGCATAGTTATTTGCAAAACGGCAATTTTGCACTAAAAGATTTTCCGCGCCGTCTATCCACGCCCCACACTCAAAATGCTCTGCACGAACATTTTTTACAACACAATCAACAGCCGCTGTGCCGCCAAAAATGGCTTTGCCAACCTGATTTGACGTATTGTTGTTATAATAACGCTTATTATTTATTGTATTGAGCGAAAGCCCTTCTATTACAACATTTGCGGTATTAAGTTTAATTCCGCGCCTGTTGTAAGTATTCGAGCGGTCAGACGAGGCATTAAAAAAAAGTTCGGTATGCCACATTCCCGCACCAATAATTTTTGTTCCGTTTGTGGTAATATCTATCGAATAGGCACTTTCAAATGTACCTTCGGGAATATAAATTGTTTTTCCTCTGTTGGTACTGATAAAATCATTAACAGCACCGTCTGTTGCAGGGTTGTAGGCAATTTTATCTACGTCTGTAATGTCGGAAAACAGCACAGGCGCAGGAACATTTTCCAATTCTACAAAATCAATAGTGTATGGAGTTAAATTATTATCTGTTTTTCTAATTTCAAAAATAGCACCTGCGGGAATTTTTTGAGCAAGTTTTATATGAATTTCATCAAAACGCATTCGAGCAAATTTTTCAGTATTTGTCAATGAGCCGGGTTTATTGTCTGCAATATTTGGGTTGCTGTTTGAAAAATATTGCCAAGCCCAATAAGAATCAAGCGTGATATTCTGCACAAAATTATTATTAACATACAGAGCAACCGTTCCTCGAATACCTGCGCCGTGTGTTACATAAACCGTGTCCCATACGTCTGTGCCTGCGGAATAATAGGGCAAAGTGTCGGTTTGTACGCTGTCGGGCAACGAAAAACGAATTGTCAAGCCGTCTGCCTGTTGCTCATTTGTCCATTGCACAAAATCGCCCTGCTCAACCAACTGCACCGCGCTTTGATTGCTCGCCTCGCTTTGCACTGCACTTTGATTGAATGTTGGCAGCAGAATTACGCCGTTTGTTGTGCAACGCTGCACACAATTACCAGCCTCTGCCTCGTAGCGCAAAAATGGGCGGTCGTAATAACCGCGCTGAATGGCATCATCAGCAAAAACAACCGATTGCGCACTTACCAAAAGCGGCAAAAAAAGTATAAATATTGATAAAAGTTTTTTCATTATGTAAAAATATCTTTTTTAATGTATCCGCTTATTGTATTATTTTATTGCATTTCCAATTGCATAAAGCGGATAAATTTGTATATTATCGAATTTTCCAAAATTTTCCAGCGAAGTACGAATACCGTATTTTCTGTTTTTTTCTTTAAGAAACAAAAACATACTTTGCATCGAACCTTTTGTACCTGATTTAACCTCAACAGGTACAATATTTTCCCCTCTTTGTATCACAAAATCTACTTCTGCCGAACTTCCATCTCTCTCTCGCCGCCAATAATAGAGGTCAGAAGGAGAATTTGCAGGCGTTGATTTTTTAAGTTCCGTTGCCGCAAAAAGTTCTGCCAATGCACCTTTGTTTATATTGTCAAAATTATCGGCGTTTAATATTTGCGCAATATCAAGTTTCAAATATCGTTGATAAATACCGACATCAAAAAGCATAAACTTGCGGTATTTTGTATTGATTTCTGCACCTAATGGCAGTCCATTTGCCGATGTGTGCGTAACAGGATAAATTAAACCAGCCATTTCGAGCATTTCGAGGCACTCTTTTATCTGTAAATGGTTTAGTTCCTGTATATTAGACAGTACAAACTTGCCGCCTGTTTGCTGAATTACAGCATTAAAAACCTCCCTTAAACGCAAAACAGACACTTTTTCTTTATATTTGGCAAAATCATCATACAAAGTATTTGTTAAATCATCTAATATTTGCTGACAATCAAGCAACGAACCGCTATTAACATACTCTGCAACTACTTCCGGCATTCCGCCAACAAGTAAAAAATGTTTAAGTTGTTCAACACATTTTTTGTGCATTGCTTCCGAAAATTCTGTTTCGGACGTTGCCTGTTGCACTTTGTCTGCCAAAACCTCAAAATCGTTTGCCCGCAAAAATTCGTTAAACGAAAGCGGATACATCCACAAAGAACGTATTCTGCCGACACCAAACGAAGGTATCTGTTGCAGTGCAAATTCCAAAAGCGACCCAGCCGCCACAACGTGCAATTCCTGCATTTCTTCATAAAAATAGCGTAATGCCGATATTGCAGGAATACAATTTTGTATTTCGTCTAAAAACAAAAGTGTTTCGCCTGCAACAATTTTTACTCCGAATATTGCCGACAATTCTTCACAGATTAATTTTGGTGAAGAATGTTTTTCAAAAATTTCTTTTGCCGTTTTAAAATCTTTGTGTTCAAAATTTATTTCCACAAAATTTTCAAAAATTTTGCCTAATTCCCTTACAGAAGACGATTTGCCAACCTGTCGTGCGCCCCGCAACAATAGCGGCTTACGATTTTTTGCCGTTTTCCAAGACGCTAACTCATTATCTATTTGTCGTTTTATATACATAACTCAATTTTTTATTATATTTTTCGGCTGCAAAGATAATATTTTTTTTAGAAAATGACGGCAATAATTGTAATAAATTTCAAAAAATGACGGCAATAATTTTAAAAAAACACCTGTTTTTTTAAACACTAATTAACTTTCACGTTGCATTCGGCAGTTTTGCTTCCGTCTTCTGTTGTAACAGTAATTTTAGCATTGCCTTTCGCTAATGCCATTACTACACCCGAATTACTTACTCGTGCCACATTATTATCACTGCTAACCCAAGTAAATTTTTGGTTTGACGCATTTGACGGTAATATTGTTGCAGTTAATTGTTCTGAGTCACCAATAGAAAAAACGATGTTTGTTTTATCAAGTGTTACGCCTGTTACTGCAATGTATGGCGCAACTGTAACTTCACAAGTTGCTGTTAAACCATTGTGAGTAGTGGCTATTACGTTGGCAATACCTGCTTTTTTTGCTACAATTTTACCTGTAATACTATCAAGAGTAATAATTGTGTCAGTACCTATAATTGCATCTGCGCTTGTCCATTTTACAGTTTTATACGATGCTGTATCGGGTGTAACCGTTGCCGTCAATGTTGCATTTTGAGTAACATATAAATCAAGCATTATTTTGTCCAAACTTACACTTTCAGCATCTACAAATAAAACTATTATTTCACATTCCGCCATTTTATTTCCATCTTTTGTTTTTACAGTAATAATTGTAGTGTCCGCATCAAATGTTTCCGTATTTGGGGAAACTGCTTTTACTAAACCCACGTTACTTACAGTTGCGACAGCAGGTTTGCTGCTTGTCCATATTAAATCGGTATAAGATGCGTTCTCAGGCAAAACAGATGCAAAAAGAGCATAAGTTTGTCCTTTATAGAGAGTAATAGTTGTATTAGTCTGCAAACTTACACTTTCCACAGCAACATAAGGCTTGCGAACAAGGCGAAACCCTACAAATGGGCTGCGCTCTGTTGATGAAATATTGCCTTTTGCAGCAACGCGGCAAGTGCTATCTGCGTTCATTACCGAGCCGCCACGAATAACGTGATTACTACCACTTGCTGGACCTTTTGGGTTTAAATATACGCTGTCCTTGTATGTTGCTCCTGCAAAATCAAGACATATTTCGCTCATATTTCCGCTCATATCAAACAAACCGAGTTCATTTGCTGTTTTTCCACCTACAATATGGGCTCTTCTGCCTGTTTCGAATGCTTCACAGTAAATAATACTTGAGTTTTCTTTATACCACGCAAGGTTATCAATTTCATTTCCGCCACTGTAAATATTACTTTGGCTTAATTTTCCACCACGCGCTGCATATTCCCATTCCGACTCGGTTGGCAATGAATAAACGTATTCGCTTTGATTTGCATTAAGTTTTGAAATAAATTTTTGAATATCATCAAAACTAACGCGATAGGCAGGAAAATTATTTCCCCAACCGTAAGCATTATTCCAAGTGTCGTGTCCTTCGTCTCCCATCACTTGCTCCCACTGCGCTTGAGTAATTTCATACTTGCTAATTGAAAATGTATCTAAAAATACAGTGTGTTGAGTTTCATTGCTAAATCTGCCTGTTTCGGTTTCGGCACTGCCCATTATAAAGGTGCCACCATCTACGAGCACAAATTCCAAACCGAGTGGGTCGGAAGTATCAAACTTGTCGCAAGGGTCGATTGATTGTAGCGGCGGGTATTCGCAACTCGAAAAAAGCACAAGTGATATGCAAAAAATAATAACATTTAATAATTTTTTCATAAAAAATTTAGTTTAAGAATTAATAATTTGATTTGGTTGATATTAAATTTAATAATATATATAATAGCACAGATTACAAAATTGTATCAGTAAAAATTTTTATTTACAATCAATAACCATCTGACTGTTCCAAATTTTTATTGCGGTCAAGTTCCAACTGCGGAATTGGCTGGACATAATAGGCATTGCCTCTAAATTGAAGATTGGTTGCCCCCATTAGCACATTTTTATAAATTTTAACCTCATTTTCTTGCAATTTCCAACGGCGAACGTCCCACCACCATTGCCCTTCAGCAAAGAGTTCAGCCCAACGCTCATATTTTATTACGTCATTTGCAAGAATATCAGTCGGGTCAAATGCCTTTGTGCGCGCACCCAAACTTGCATAATCAACAGGCGAAGGAGCGTTCGGGTCATAGCCATAAGCGCGGCGATGAACTTTATTTACATATTCCAAAGCAGTGGCATCATCACCCAAGTTGTGCATACATTCAGCATAAAGCAAATAAATATCAGCCAAACGAACAACAGGAATATTTGCATCGCTACTACGGTTTTTGCAGTGTTCAATCAAACTGCCCGTTTTCGCTGCTAATTCTATTCCGTTAAGGTTTGTGAATTTTTTATGCCACCAGCCCATTATAGAAGTGCGGTCAATGCCGCCAACAGGCGCAGCGCGTCCATAAAAAGTAGTTCTGCCTTTGTCGTCAATACCTTTATCTACCCAAGGTTGCGCAGCACAAACTGTTAAACGCGGGTCACAGGCTGCTCGCAAATCTAAACTGTTTTGATAATAATCATCATCTGTCATTTTATACGGGTAATTATCTGTTGTAATTGCCTCTGCAGGATTAAACGCAGGGTTAAGTATAAGCAGCGGCACTGTGTCTATATCAAAGCCAAAACGTCTGATATTAGCATCGTGTATAAAATTATTTTCATAACCTCCTAAATTTATTACTCCACTTGGAAAATTATACGTTCCATTGGTAGCATTCCAAGGGTCTGACACATTTGCAATTTTAATATCCAAATTAACAAATGTCGGTCCAAAAACCACAGGCATACCGCTCCCCATTGTGTAAGTACTCCAAGGTCCGTCTTGATTAGGGTTATTTATCATATCAAGTTCATACAGCGATTCAGAGTTAAATTCGTTTGCCTCGTATGGACTGCCATAAAACATTTTTTCATAGACATCAAAAGAGACTAAACTTTTTCCGCTTTCATCAAAAATGGTGTCCATTTGCAGTTTTGCTTCTTGCCAATAACCATTACTGCTTGTTGCGCCCTGCATATAAACTTTTGCCAACAGCCCTCTTGCCGCCCATTCATCAGCGCGATACTTATCATTATGCCCTTTTAATAACTTAATTGCTGCCTTCAAATCTTCCGCCATAAAAGCGTAACATTCGCCAGTTGTATTGCGCGGAATAGACATTTCGGCTACATTGGCAGGCGATTTTCTAAAAATCGGCAAGCCTCTTCCATTTACATTGTCTATTTCATAAAAAATCTGTCCGTGCCAATAACTAAAAGCCCTAAAAAACAATGCCTGTCCAAAAATATAATCCAAAGCCGTATGTTCGTTTGCAGGTGCATTAGAACGGTATTTTTCCACTCCTGCCATTGCCTCATTAGCAGCGCGAATTGTTTTGAATATATCAATATAAGTCTGCGATAAATTGATATTATTCACGTCTGTATGGTTTTCTATGACGTAAGTTCTGTCGCCGAATGCACCAAAAAGGTCTGACGTGTGGTCAAAAAGGTACAATTCATAAGGGAACCACAACCAAGTATATAAGCCAGGTCTGTGAGTGCCTGCGTAGCAGGTAGTGAGCAGTCCTTCGCACTGTTCCAACGTTACAGGAAAATTATCGGTATTAATAGTTCCCGGGTTGTTTATCGTGAGAAAATCGTTACAGCCTGCAAGCGTAAAAACCGCTGCAAAAACGATAACCAAATTTTTTATTCTGTTTTTCATATTTTTTTAATTTTAAAAAGTTAATTATAAATTATTTTTTTATTTTAAAATGTTAAATCAATACCGAAAGAAAATAATCTTGACGGCAAATAACGGTTATAAGTATCTACTCCGCGCTGCATCGAAGTTGAAGCACCGCTTACAGGGTCTTTTGTTTCGCCAATTTCGGGGTCAATACCTGTGTATTTTGTGATTGTGAAAAGATTTTGCGCGCTCATATAAATGCGGAGTTGCTGCATTTTTATTTTTTTCAAAGCCTTTTGCGGCAATGTATAACCAATAACAAGATTTTTGAGTTTCAGATAATCGCCTTTTTCCACAAAATATGAGGAAATCTGACTGTAATTTTTATTGCAGTCGCCATCACCATACCAAAATAGGCGTCCGCTTGACAGCGTTTGCCAATAACCTACGCGAGGCTGGTTGGTCAAGCCATTTTCGCCAAGAAACGAGGCATTAAAGAAATCTGCCGTTGTATTTTCACCAGAAAAACTTTGCGTATAGGTTTTAACAGCGTTAAAAATATCAAAACCGAATGCGCCCTGAAAATTCATACTCAAATCTATGCCTTTAAATTCAAAAGCGAGGTTTAAACCCAAAATTGCTTTAGGCCAAGGATTACCGATAAAAGTACGGTCGGCATCAGTAATTCTGCCGTCTCCATTAATATCTGCATAAATTAAATCGCCCACGCCTGTTCTTTCTTCCTGATAATGTGATACCAAACCGCCTGTTTTTTCAAATGCGCTTCGATTGTAGTCATCAACCTGCTCTTGTGTTGCAAATATTCCATTAACTTTATAACCGTAGAAAAGAGCCACAGGGTAACCGTCTGCTGTGCGGTTTGACGATTGGTTGCCCCAACCATACAATATAGCATCGTATGGTTTGCCTTCTCCCTCGACTTCTGCAAAGTTTTTCATCACATTTTTATTAAATGAGCCATTTACGCCGATAGAATATTTTAAGCCAAAAGATGTTTTATCTGCCCAAGTTACGGATATTTCGTGTCCTGTATTTTGCATTTGCCCTGCGTTGGTCATAATTCCTCCAAGCATTTGGTCGGTTATTGTGGCATAATAACCGTTTGGACCTCTTACTCCGCTTGTGAGCGGCACCTGCTGCGAATAGAGCATACCCGATGTTTGACGGTTGTAATAATCGTATGTAATGTTTAATCTTTGTTTCAGAAAAGCAAAATCAACGCCAAAATCCAGTTGATGTACAGATTCCCACCTTATATTTTCATTTGGGTGAGCAAGCAGTTCAAACCCATAAGTTTCCTTATCTCCAAAAGTATATTTAACTTCAGCATTGGTTATTTCTGCGGAATACAAGAACTGTGGTATTTGGTCATTGCCCAAAATACCGTAACTTGCGCGAATTTTAGCATTATCAAGCCAATCAAGATTATCTTTGATAAATTTTTCTTCGCTTAAACGCCAGCCAACATTTACAGAAGGAAAAAGTCCCCATTTGTTGCGCGGTCCGAATTTATCAGAACCGTCATAACGAAGATTTGCAGTAAGGAGATATTTGCCTGCATAAGAATAGTTTATTCGTCCAAAAAACGATGCTACACGATTGCGCCAACGTCCGTCCCACGCTTTTTTATCGTATGCGCTGCCTGACAAATTTACAGTTTCCGCAGTCGGCACAGGAAATCCAATTGCATTAATATCTACTCCGTAACGGTCGTATTGTAAAATTTCCGTTCCAACCATTATTTTAATATTGTGGTTGCCAAGCAGTTTTTTTGTATCGTATGTTAATGTTGAGTTAAAGGTCAAATTTTGCGAAGTATTTCCGCCTGCGTCCATAGATTTATTGGGATTTTTATCCTGTCCAAAATCATACGATTCTGTAAATCTGTTGTATGATTCGCCATAAAATTCGCCTGCAACAGTTGTGCGCCAATCTAATCCATCAACAAACATAATATTGGCAAAAATCTGCGCATTCAAAGTATAGCCTTTGTCATAATTTGAATGATAAACCATCTCATTGCCGTAAAGATTAGTTCTGTTGGTGTTATCAGATAGTTTCCCCCAATTATCGTTTTCATCTATTGGGTCAATAATTGGGTATGAAAAAAACGGAATAGTGTTTGCAAACTCGCCAGGACGAGATGGATTGCTTGTGCGCAAACTTCCATAAAGCGATTCTCCTATTGTTATATGTTTATTAAATGAATATTCAAGGCTGTTTCTTATAGAAAAGCGTTTTGCCCAAGTATCAATAAAAGTTCCTTTTTCACCGTAATAACTACCTGAAAGATAAAATTTTATTTTTTGATTTCCGCCCGAAACAGCAATGTTGTATTCCTGCTCAATGCCTGTGCCGTAGAGTAGTTTAAACCAATCTACATCGGGCAATTCATTAATATCGCTTACCCCATAACCTGCAAGTACTCCATCAATGCCGTTTTGGTTTGACAACCCTTTTGCTCGTATAAATTCATCTCTGTTCAAAAGTTTAATATTTGTGTTAACATTGCGTAATCCCACGCGCGCATTGGCAGTAATAGATGCGTTGCCTGCACAATCCGTTCCTTTTCCGCCTTTTTTGGTGGTAATAAGAATAACTCCGCCTGCTGCTCTTGCACCGTAAATTGCTGCCGAGCCTGCATCTTTAAGAATTTCGATACTTTCAACATCTCGCATATTGAAGTTGAAGCCCGCACCCTGCGCTACTCCATCAACAATATAAAGCGGTTTCATTCCATTGACAGAGCCAAGACCACGAATCATAATATCTGCCTCTTCGCCCGGTGCGCCGCTGTTTTTGGTAACCATAACGCCCGCAGCCATTCCGCCGAGAGATTCCGCTAAACTTTTTGAGGAGAAATCTTTTACATCATTTGCCCTTACAGAAGAAATTGAGCCTGTAATTTCAGAACGCTTTTGAAAACCGTAGCCAGTGGCAACTACCTCGTCAAGTTCGCGGCTGTTTGCAACAAGTGTAAAATTATAAACATCTTTGCCTGCCGACACTTTTTCTTGTACTTTTTCGTGTCCTGTGTAGGTAACAGAGAGTATTGCTCCGTCTGAAACGGAAAGTTGAAACTGTCCGTTGTAGTCAGTAACAGTGCCGTTGCTTGTGCCTTGTTCCAAAACGGTGGCACCAATAAGAGCCTCGTTGTTTTGGTCGGAAACTTTACCGCTGATTGTCCGTTTTTCCTGCGCCGAAACGTTCGCAATAAACCCGCACATCACAAAGAGCAACGTAATTTTTTTTAGCGTGTTTTTCATAATTATAAGAAACTTGTTTTTTAGTTAAAGTTATTTTTTAAAATTTTGTTTTTTGTTTATTTTGTTTTCTAATTTGGCAATATAATGCCAATACGTCATTGCGAGAAAATGCGCAACTCAAATACTGTAAATATTCACTTCCAAATTGCATTTTCGAAGCAATCGGAAAAGTGTAGATTTTTATTTTTAAAGTAACCGTTCAAATAAATCTTCCCAAGTAGGATTTTGTGTTTCTATCAATTTAATTTTTGTCGCTCTATTTCCACCTTTAATTCTTTTTTCTTCTGCAATAGCAAATTCAATACGTGTAAAAGAATAAAAATATACCAATAGATGACAGTTGTATTTTGCTGTAAATGAATTTGAATGAAAATTTTGTTTATGTTCCAATACTCTCTTTTTCAGGTTGCTTGTTACACCTGTGTATAATACTCCATTTTTTTTATTTGTCATTATGTAGACACAACCGCCATATTCCATATTTTTTTTATTTTCATTGTTTCTGTTTTGCGATTGCTTCAGCCCGCACTATGTTTGTTATTATTGACAATGTTAGTCCTGCGCGGGCTTCGCAATGACGTACATTTTAAAAAAGCGAAGCGTTGTTAGCACTTCGCTTTTTTCTAAATGATTAACTGCAACGCTATTAACGTACATTCAACATTGTTTTAGCCACGCCTCTTGTTCCGTTTTTGAGGAAAGGAACTGCGATGAACATACCTTCAATTTGGTCAGCATCGGTAACATTAAGTTTCAACCCTTGCAAGTTGTAGAACTCAAAGTATTCAATGTTTTCTGTGTCAGCAAAAATATCTTCTAAACCTGCTGGAAGTTCAGACGGACGTGCAATTCCAGGAACTGCATATTCGCCTTCAAGTCCTTCATAACCGCCTGGCATTGCAGGAGCATCTGCGCCTGCAGCAATAGCAACAGCAAGATTGCCGTAACCATAAACGTTGTACTCCCAAGTACCGTTGCCATCAACTCCACCTTGACCAATTTGGAAGTGGATATACTTGTTGTCATTGTTCAAAGTGCTGAAATTAATGTCGGGCATAAGTTGCTTAAATACAATAGCAATAGCATACACATTAGATGTGCCTTGTCTTTCCAAACGGAAAGAATGTTTGTTAACCGTTTCGCTAATTGCAGAACGAACATCTTGCAATGCCAAAGTATTACCTGGAGTTTCTGCAAGCCAAGATAGAACTTGAGCGTTAGTTACTTTGATAGCAAAAATGAACATCTGATTTACAGCGGGTTCTTCAGCAATCCAAGTGCCTGTTTCCAAGTCGTAATTACCAACTTCACCTACAGGATTACCTGTACCGCCAGTTGCAGCACTGCCTTCAGAAAAGCCTAATTGTGCGTTAGCACTTACTGCCATTACAGCAGCAACAAAAAGAAAAGTAAATTTTTTCATAGTAAAAAAATGTTTTTAAGATGTAAATAAATTATTAAAAATTGTAGTGCAAAATTACGGAAAAGCGTTTTTTAAATAATATAACAAAAATTTCAATATAGAAAAAAAAGGGTATTTTGATAATAAATATATTGATAATCAGAATTTTAGGTAAGCAAAAAATATGAAATAGTATTTAGAAAAATCAATATAAAGGTCAAAAACTAACAATAAAAACAGACTAAACAAATGCTGTAATTCAAAGTCGAATTGTAAATAATATAAAATTATTTAGTCCTAAAAAATAGTTATCAGTTAATTTTTTATAATAACCTGCGTTTTCTTATCTGCGAAAATCTGTCTAATCCGCGTTATCTGCGTGCTAAACCGTAAATCTCTGTTTTACAGCCTCATACACTACAATTCCAGCAGCAACAGAAACGTTGAGAGATTGAATTTTGCCCAAAATCGGAATGGAAACTTTGCTGTCGGCAAGTTTTAAGATTTCGGGTGAAATACCAATGTCTTCCGCACCCAAAACCAATGCCAACGGCGAGTTGTAACTCTCTTTGGTGTAATTCTTGTTGGCTTTTTCGCTCACGCAAATAATTTCTAACCCGCTGTCTTTGAGAAACTTAACAGTTTTTTCCAAATTTTCCGTTCTGCAAACAGGCAAAATATGGAGTGCGCCCGCCGAAGTTTTTACCGCATCGGCGTTTGCTGCTGCCGACTTGTGCGCAGGCACAATAAGCGCATCAACACCTGCACATTCGCAGGTGCGGGCAATCGCGCCGAAGTTGCGCACGTCTGTAACGCTGTCCAGCACAACCACAAAAGGCGTTTTACCTTCCTCGTAAAGCGTTGGGATTATGCTTGTTACGTCTTGATAGGTGATTGGCGAGATAAACGCCACAACGCCCTGATGATTTTTGTCTGTGAGCCGATTGAGTTTTTCGAGCGGCACGCGCTGCACAGGAATTTCACACAAACGAATTTTCTCGTAGAGTTCCTTCGCCAAACTTCCGCCCAACTCTCTGCGAATGAAAATTTTTTCAATATCTTTGCCTGCCTCCACCGCCTCAATCACAGCGTGCAGTCCAAAAATCATATTTTTTTCTTTAATTCTTTTTTCTCTGGTATTTTTTTCCATAAAATATTTTTTTGCAAAGTTACAATTTTTTTAGCCACGAATACACGAATATGCACGAATATTTTTTTTGTGTTAATTTGTGTATTCGCGGCTAAATTGCAAAGAGCGCAGAAAATAGAAAAAACCTGTCATTCCCGCGAAGGCGGGAATCTCCTTACTGTAATTTACAAATGGGATTCCCGCCTTCGCGGGAATGACACCTGTTTTTTTGTGTTAATTCGTGTATTCGTGGCTAAATATTTTCTTAAAACCTGCACGTTTCAACGGCGAATTTTTGAAAAAGCGGTCAAATTTTCCGCGCGTAATTGTCTGCCAATCAAAATTATAAAATTCTTCTTGCGGGGAAAATTCAGGCGTTTTGTGCGGCGGCGAAGTTTTGTTGTAGGGACAAACATCGTTGCAGGTGTCGCAGCCGAAAAGGCGGTTGCCGAGCAGGGGTTTAAATTCGGCGGGAATTTCGCTGCGATGTTCGATTGTCAGGTACGACAGGCAACGGCGCGCATCAACAATTTTCGGGGAAATAATTGCTTTTGTCGGGCAGTTTTTTATGCAGTTTTCGCATTTATTGCAGTGATTTTCAGCAGGTTGCGAATATTCAAGTTCAATATCTAAAAAAAGTTCGCCGATAAAACAAAATGAGCCGAATTTTCGGTTAATCAGCATAGAATTTTTGCCTATCCAGCCCAAACCTGCCTTTTGCGCCAAAGCGCGCTCCAAAACGGGCGCGGAATCTACAAAGGCAATCCCATTGCAAGTTACAATTTCGGAGTTTATCTTTTCTAAAAGTTGATTTAATTTTTGCTTTATAACAAAGTGATAATCAACGCCGTAAGCATATTTTGCAATTTGCGGAACATTTTTTTCTAAAACTTTTTCAGGCTTGTAATTGAGCAAAACCACCACCACCGATTTTGCGTTTTCAACTAACTTTTTTGGCGCAATTCTTTTATCAAAATAATTTTCCATATAACTCATTTCGCCGTTGTAAGATTTTGACAGCCAATCTCTTAAAAACTTTTCATCAGCAAAAAGCGGATCTGTATCTGCAAAACCGCAATCATCAAAGCCAAGTTTGAGGGCAAGGTCTTTTATTTGTTCAGTTGTAAGTTGCAAATCGTAAGTCATTGATTGATAATTAAGTAATGTAAAATAATTAATGTTATATTTTCTTTGCGGCTTTCCGACTTTGCGCCTTTGCGTTAAGAAATGTGTTTTTTGAACGCAAAGGCACAAAGACGCAAAGTATTACATTGATAATTTTTTTGCACTTAACAAGTATGTTAGTAACAACATTGTTACTAACATACTTGTTACATTTGTAATTATCTGATTGTAAGCACTTTATATTGCTTTTTCTTTCAGTTTTTCCAATTCAAAAACGGATTTTCGCTAATAAATGAATTGTAATATCGAATGTCCGCCGTAACTTCTTCGCCGATAAAAGGCGGGATTGCGAAAGTTTCGTCTTGGGTTTCAAGTTCGATTTCGGCGATAATTAAGCCCTCGTTTTCGTTGTTGAATACGTCAATTTCCCACTTTTTGCCTTTGTGCAGCAGGTCAAAGCGCGTTTTTGAAATAATCGGTTGCCGACACATTTCGGCGAGCATTGTTTGAGCATCGGCAAGCGGAATCTCATACTCGAACTCGTGGCGGGCAAAGCCGACAGAAGCAGTTTTGAGCGTCAAAAAAGCCTGCTGGTCTTTAATCCGTACCCTGACAACCCTGTTTTTATCGGCACAAATATAACCTTGCCTGATTTTGTGCGGCACGCCGTATTTCACAAAATCAAGGTTTTTTACTAAAAATTTTCGTTCAATTTCTGTTGCCATAATGTTTGTTAATTCAAAGATTTAAAAATTCAAAGTAAGATTTTTTCGGTTGATAATTTTTTGAGGTGCTATTAGTTTTTAAAAATTATCAAGATAATAGAAAAACAATAAAAAACAGAATATAAAATAAAGAAACCTGTCATTCCCGCGCAGGCGGGAATCTCCTTACTGCAATGTGCCAATGGGATTCCCGCCTGCGCGGGAATGACACCTATTTTTTTAGTTATTGCCAAAATTTATTTTCATAGCACCTCAAAAAAATTATTAACCGATTTTTTTTCAAGAATTGAATTTTTAAATCTTTGAATTTTTGAATTTTGTATTCACGCAATCAACGCCTCCGCCACTTCATCGGTTTTTTCCTGTCCGAGCAGCGTGAGGACTATCTCCAACGCGAACTGTTTGGTGCAGCCCGGACCTTTGCCTGTGATGATATTTTCGGACTTAACTACCCGTTTATCAACCACTTGCGCGCCTGTCAAATATTTTTCAAAACTTGGGTAACAGGTTACGGTTTTGCCTTCGAGAATGCCGAGTTTGCCCAAAACAGTGGGTGCGGCGCAAATCGCAGCAATTTTTTTGCCCTCATTATTGTGCTTTATCAGCAAATTATTCAAGCCTTCAAACTCGCACAGACGAATTGTCCCGCCGGGAAGAATTAAAATTTCGGCATCGGAATAATCGTTATCGGCGAACAGCGTGTCAGCCTTAACTATCACATTATGAGAGCCTTTCACCTCTAAAACATTTTCCATCGAAACGGAAATAACGTTCAATTCCGCCCGCCGAAGAATATCAATCGTTTCAATGGCTTCGATTTCTTCAAAGCCGTTTGTTAGGAATAAATAACATTTTTTCATTGTTTATATTTTTTATTTTCTATGCCAGATAAATATATTTTTACCACAAAATTCGCGAAGAATACACAGAGAAATTTTATAATTAAAATTTGTGTTAATTTGTGTAATCTGTGGACTTTTTAATTATATTTTCTATTTTTTTACCAAAACAAAGTACAACCAAAATTGCCAAAATTCCGCCTAAAAAATCTGACAGTAAATCAAGCCATTCTGCTGTGCGGTAGGGCAAAAAACCTTGAATAATCTCAATCGCCAAGCCAAATAAAAACGGAAACAGCACAAACATTAGCAGTTTGTTTTTCCACAATGCAAAGGTTTTGTTTTTGAGAAAATAATCAAGAAACATTGCCGCCCCGATGCCAAAATACATCAAAATATGCACGATTTTATCAATGTTCGGTATAGCACTTTTGGGCAGTGAGTTGCCCGACATTACCGATAAAATCAGCACCACCAAGCAGGCAACCGCTGTGAATTTATTTTTGATTAAAAAACTTTTCAATTTAATAATATTTAATTTCTTTGTCGTAAATGCTTGATAACAAGTTATTTGCTAAACGGCTTGCACCGAAACGGAACAAATTTGAATTTAGCCACTCTTCGCCCAAAATTTCTTTTACAACTGTATAAAATTCCACCGCCTCTTTGGTTGCGGCAACGCCGCCCGCTGGTTTGAAACCGATTTTGATGCCGTTTTTCTGGTGAAACTCCTTAATCGTCTGGCACATCACAAACGCCGCCTCCAATGTGGCGGCAGGCTCGCTTTTGCCTGTCGAGGTTTTGATAAAGTCCGCGCCAGCAGCAATGGCGATAATAGAGGCTTTTTTGATGTCGGCGCAGGTCGGCAGCGCGCCGCTTTCGAGTATCACTTTGAGGTGCGCATTACGGCAGGCGGCTTTGATTTCTTCGAGTTCGTCTAAAACTTCGATGTAGTTGCCGCTGAGGAATTTGCCGAGCGAAATCACAACGTCAATCTCGTCTGCACCTGCCAATGCGGTAAGCGCAACTTCGGCAATTTTCGCCTCGATAAACGTTTGCGAAGATGGGAAACAAGCCGAAACGGCAGCAATCCTCGTGTTGCCTGTCAGCGTTTTGCGCGCAATCGGCACAAGCGCAGGATAAACGCAAACCGCAGGCACATTTTGAGTGTCAAAATGCTGCGGGAAATCATTGACTTTCGTCATCATTTTCTCAATTTTTTCCTCTGTATCGGTTGCGTTGAGCGAAGTTAAATCAATGAGCGACAAACACTTACGATAAACTTCCTTTGTGTTGTTCGCCTCAAAATTTTTTGCCAAAATTTCTTTCACCGAATTTTTTACACTTTCATCGGTAAAATTAAAATCATATTGGTTAAATAATTCTTCGATATTTTTCATAATAAACTTTTTTTGTGCAAAATTACACATTTTTTTTAAATTACAGAAAAAATAGTTATTCAGGTTTTATCATCATTCCATTTTTCCATTGTCCTTTGACGGCGACCTGTCCATTGGGCAAATAGAGAATGCCGTAACCGTTCGGCAGGTTGTCTTCAAAATTGCCCTCATATTTTCGCCCGTCTTGAAAAATCTCATAACCTTTGCCCGATTTTACGCCGTTTTTGCGCTCGCCGTAGTAGCCCCATTTGTCGTTAAACTCAAAAACATAAGTCGGATTTATCATACGCTGATTATCTGCCTGCCCGATTTGCTTGAGTATTTTGAATTTTTCAGGGTATTGCTGTATCGCTGGAAAAAGCGTGCGGTAGCCGTGTTGATACCAATCGTCAAGGATAACGTGCGTTGCTTTTTTTGTTTTCAGATACGAAATTATGCTGTCTGGCGAAGCAACCCAAGGGAACGAAGTAGAATGTTTGTAACCCGAAAACATATAAAAAATTTCGGGTTTGCGCGTTATCATTCTGATTGTTTCGGGCAGACTGTCTTTGGCAAATTGACAGGCTGCCAAGTAGTTAGTCATTTTCGGGTTATTGACGTATTCCCATTTAGGCACTTTTGCCGACAAACGCAAATCTTCCTGCGCTTTAATATGTTTAGGGTAAAGAAAAATTGCAAAAATGGCAAGAACAGCAATTTTTGGAATAAAAGAATTTTCTTTTTTTAATAATTTTTGCCAGACAAAGCCCGTTATATTTGATATTCCGTTGAAAAAGAGAAAGATAAAAAACGGTATCATAGGCATTAAATAACGCGGTCCCTGATATTCCTCGAAATAAAAAATCATTACCGTCATTCCTATTGCTAAATAACTGAAAATCAGCCAAAAAGCGTTTCGTTTCAAGCAGCAAAATCCGAATATCATAACAATTAGCAACAAAATTCCCCGCAACCATTCGCCGCTTACCGCTTTTGCGCCGTTGTTAAAAGGCGAGCCTGAAATTACATTGGGCAGCCATTTGGTAATATCGCCAGATATGTTGTATTCTATGCGCGTTTTCCAATCGTTCCAAGTTGCCATTGTTTCGCCGTTGCCGCCTTTTTTCTTTAAAAAATCACTTTTGTAGTCGCTTTCGGTTTTTCCGCAATTTGCCTGTCTGATATTCCAAAGCGTGTGTGTTGTCAGCAGTGCAAAAGCCGTTAAAAAGCAAAGAATTACGCGCTGGAAAAGCATTTTTTTTGTGATTGAAATATTTGAAATTTCCGATTTTTTTTCTTTTCTAAAAATTAAAAATGTTTGCAATGCCAAAATGCCAAACCAAATTCCGAGTGCCAAAATCAGTGAAATGCCCCACGAGCGCACAAGATAAATGTAGGCAATATTTAGCAAAAATAAAATTAAGAGTAAAATATTTTTCCACTTTCCACTCTGTTTTTTGTCATTCTGACGAAAGTCAGAATCGCTTGATTTTGAGAGCGATTGCGGGTCAAACCCGCAATGACAAAATAAAAATATTTTTTCGTTAAGATAAAGTGCTAAATGCAAGGCTGTTAGTGAAATAAAAATAAACAACATTTCGCTCATCATTATTGTGGAAAATTGCAGCAGCGAATATTGAATTGCGCAAAAAAGCGTTGCAAAAAAGGCTGTCGGCGTGTTTTTTGTTATTTTTTTTATAAGTAAAAAGAATAACAAAAGCGAGAGCCAAAGCAGTACGCCGTTTGCTTTTTTGCAAAAAAGAATATCATTTGGCGATATTTTTTGCAATCCTGCCAAAAATATCGGGTAGCCGATTGGGAAATGCGTTTGCGGCGTTTTTTCAAAGCCCATTGGCGATGTGTAACCTTCGCCGTCTGCAATGGATTTTGCGCACGAAAAATAGATGATATTGTCGCCGTTCAAATCAATTTTCTTATCAAAAATTGCAGAATAATTGCTATAAAAAACCAAACTGATAACCGCCAATAATCCGATTATCACAAATTTGTTATTCAAAAAATTTTCAACTTTTTGAGTTAAAGTTGTTTGTTGTTGTTGCGGCTTTTTCGGCGCAGTTTTTGGTTGAGGTTTAATTGCTTTTTTAGACATAATTTTTTATTTTTTTGAGAATAAAATATATTTTCTTGCGAAAAAATTCCAAAACATTACTAAAACAGAAGAAATTATTTTTGAGATAAGATAGTGAAAATCAATTATTTCCGTACAAAACCACATTAAAAACAGATTGAGCAGCAGCCCGATACCGCTGATAACGGCAAAAAGCGCAAATTCCGAAAAAGCATTGTTGAAACGCCGTTTGTCGAACACCCAAAAAACGCTCAAAAAGTAAGTCGCAATCAGCCCGCAGACAAATCCCAATGTCGCCGACAGCAGGTAGTGCCACCCGCAAAACTCGGTCAGCGCGTACAAAACGCCAAAATCAACAACAAAGCCGATTATTCCTGTAATTGCAAACCGCAAAAACTGTATATAAAAATTTTCTGTTTTATTTTTTAATATCTTTGCAAACATTATTTTTTGCATTAGTAAATAAATATAGAGATTATGTCATTTAAGTCATTTTTTTATGGATTGCTTCGGAAATACCTCGCAATGACGGAAGTCGTTTAAGCAAAGGGATACGTCATTGCGAGGTATTTCCGAAGCAATCCAGAGTTATTATAAAAATGCCTTTATCATAATATTACAATTCCATTTTTTTTAATTAAACAAAGCGTATTTTAACATACAGTAAAACGCTCTCACACCGTCTTTCCAACTGATTTTTTTGCCCTCTGCGTAAGTTCTGCCGTAATATGCAATGCCTACTTCGTAAATTCTAACTCCCTTAATTTTAGCGACTTTCGCGGTAATTTCAGGTTCAAAACCAAATCTGTTTTCTTTCAGTTTTACATTTTTGATAATATCGGAACGGAACATTTTATAGCAGGTTTCCATATCGGTAAGGTTGAGATTTGTAAGCATATTCGATACTTTTGTCAGCAGCGCATTGCCGATAGAATGCCAAAAAAACAAAATTCTGTGTGGTTTTCCGCCCATAAATCTTGAGCCGTAGACAATGTCTGCAAATCCGTCTATGATTGGTTTCAACAGCACGTTATAGTCCTGCGGGTCGTATTCCAAATCGGCATCTTGAATGACGATAAAATCGCCATTCGCCTCAGCAATTCCGCGCCGCAATGCCGCTCCTTTGCCCATATTTTTCGGTTGATTGAAAAATTCTATACCGCTTTCGATATGGCTTTCGATATATTTTTCAACAACTTCTGCCGTACCGTCTGTTGAACAGTCATTAATAATTATTATCTCTTTTTTAATATTATTAATCAACTCGACATCTGCTATTTTGTTGAGTATCAAGTGAATAGTTTTTGCCTCGTTGTAGGCTGGAATTACGATTGACAGTTTCATTTTGGTTTCAGATGTTTAAACGTTTTTATAAGAGCAGTATACTGCTCTTATAAAAGGTATATACCTTTTATAATTTTTTTTAGGAGTGCAAAATTAATAATTTTTTTTTATTTCCACCTCGCTTTTCCGAAAATTCCCCAAAAAGTCGTAAAAACAATATAAAAAGGGTAAAAAATTGATAAAAATGGAATATATTTTATTAGATTTTTTTGTTTGGAAAATTTTAAAAATGGAATTAATAAAAGGCTGTCAATAAGTATTTTAGACAGAAAAATTATTAGGAAATAAATTTTGAAAAATGGCAGAAAAAATGCGGCAACAAGCGAAAAAAGTATCTCAAAATTAAGCAGAAACACGATGAATGCGGTAAAAATCGTCTGCCAATCGGTGTAGGAGGTGCTTTTTGATGCCCAACGCTGCCTCTGCCTGAAAAACTGTTTGAGGTTTTTTGCAGGAAACGTTTCAACAAAATTTTCCGCCGATTTGAGAAACAAAATTTTTCCTCCGATTTTTTTAACATAATGCAACAGAAAAACATCATCACCCGAAATTTCGCTCTCAACTAAGTGATTTTCAGCCTCTTGCCAGATTTCTCGGCGGAATGCCAAATTTGCGCCGTTACACATTATCGGCATTTTTGCCAACGCAGCCCCCGCCCCAAAAACCTGCAAACTTGCAAACTCCAACGATTGAATTTTTGAGAGTAGTGAGTAGTGAGTAGTGAGTAGTGAGTAGTGAGTAGTGGGTAGTGAGTATTTTACGCCGCCGATTACTAAATCTGGCTGATTTTCTTGTAGAAAACTTTTAATGATTGCAAAGTAATTTTTTGGTAAAATACAATCGGCATCAAAACAGACAACAAACTCATTTTTAGCAAATTGCATTGCTTCTTTTAAGGCATTTTTTTTACCAAAATTTGTTGTTGAAAATATTTTTACGTTTGAAAATTTTGTTGAAAATTCCTGCAAAATTTCAAGCGTTTTATCTGTTGAATTATCATTTGCAAAGATAATCTGCTCAATATCAGCAATTTGCGTTGCGATTGACGACAAAAGCAGCGGCAAATTTTCTTCCTCGTTTTTGCAGCAAACCACCGCCGAAAGCGAAACAGGTTTTGCACTGTTTTTCGGCGAAAATGCTTTTGTTTTCAGCCAAAAAAACAGGCAAATAAAAACTAATATTGTGTATAAAATTAACATCAATTTTGATTTACGATTTATGATTTACGATTTACAATTTTTGATTTACGATTTACGATTTGCTGCGCAAATTTGCAATATATACCTTTAACTTATTTATTATGGGGACTTCTAATAATTGACAAAAAATCAAAAGTAGGTGTCATTGCGGGCTTGACCCGCAATCTCTCGCAACTGTTTTTCAATCGATTGCGGGTCAAGCCCGCAATGACACGATATGTTCTTTTTATGTCGTATATTGAAAAGTTTAATTATTAAAAGTTCCCTTATGCTAATAACGGGTTGCATTCCTACGGAATGCACTGAAAATGTGATACTTAATTTCTACCGAACGATTCATTCCTACGGAATGATGTCCATATTATACCGCAATCCGTTAGGATTGCATCGCTCGGTAGAAAAAATACAAATACGGACTTGCATTCCGTAGGAATGCACCCTTAAAAAAACATTTCAACCCGAAATTCGCATTACAACTGTATAACGCGAAGCGATTAACTATTGTATAACAGCGAAGCGGTCTTTTGTCTAATTTTCACGCTGCTGCCAAAGTAAAAATCGAAATCTTTGCATTGCAGACTTCGTGAATTGCTTCGGCGCAGGCAATCAGCGTTGAGCCTGTCGTCAGCACGTCATCGACAAGCAGAATACGCTTATTTTCAAAGAGTTGCGCGTTTTTGACAGCAAAAATCCCTTTCGTGTTTTCCCAACGCTCGTAAGCCGATTTTTTGGTTTGTGTCGGGTTTTCAATCACACGAACAAGATTTTCATCGTCAATTTCCGCCCTCAAAATTTCCGCCAAGCCCTGCGCAATGCAAAGGCTCTGATTGTAACCGCGTTTGCGCAGTTTATTCGGGTGCAGCGGCACAGGAACGATACAGTCAAAATTATTAAAGTCCTCATTTTCAACGATTTCCGCTGCTGCATATTTTCCCAAAACCGCGCCGATTTCTTTTCCGTCTTTATATTTTAATTTGTGCAAAAGTTTTTGAAATTTCGATTTTTTTGTAAAATAATAGAACGCCGTTGCCCTCTCAATTTCAGTTTTGCCCCAAAAACGCTGTTCAAGGAGATTATTTTTTTCGTTATGCAAACCTGTTCGCGGCATTTTTTGCAAACAGGAAAGACAAATTGTGTTTTCGCCTTTCATTAGATTTTGCCCGCAAACTTCACAAATATTCGGGTAAAAAATGCCTATAAAATGGTGTATAATTTCGGAAAATTTCATAAATGCAAAGTTATAAAATTTTTTGTAACTTTGCCGTTCATAAAAACTTTGCTTTACACTTTGAAAAAAATATTTAATATATTGATAATCAGTCTATTTTTTGCTGCTGCGGGTTTTGCTCAAAGCAACGATAGCGTTGTTGCGGACACTCTCGCGCAAAAATCTGACTTTAAGAAAAAGTTTGCCTTTCAGAAAAAAGTTGCTGCCGACAGCGTTTCAACAGTGCATTTTGATACACTTGACAACAAAAAAATGCCGAAACCGAAAAAGATTTTTTTGCCTGACCCAAACAAAAGTATGTGGTACGGCTTGCTTTTTCCGGGCGGCGGGCAAATTTACAACCGCCGTTACTGGAAATTGCCGATTGTATATGGCGGCTTTGTGGCGTTGGCGTACGGCATAAGTAATAACGGCAAACTCTACAACGTTTATTCGCGCGCTTACCGCGATAAAATGGACAATAATCCAAATACAGACAGTTATTTGCTGCTTAACCGCAACAATTCTGAAATTCCAGAAACAACGCTAAAAAATAATATGAATAATTACCGCCGCAGCCGCGATTTGTGCATTATCGGCGCAGTGGCTTTTTATGCGATAACGGTAGTAGATGCTTTTGTTGATGCGGCTTTGGCTGATTTCGACATTTCCCCAGACCTTTCAATGAAAATTAAACCGACTGTTGTTCCCACACAGGAAAACAGTATGACATTAGCAATGAGCCTGCAATTTAATTTTTAATGAATAATGATTAATGATTATTGTTTAATGTTTAATGTTTAATTAGGCGAATAGTTAAGAAACCTGTCATTCCCGCGCAGGCGGGAATCCCATTTGTACATTGCAGTAAGGAGATTCCCGCCTGCGCGGGAATGACACCTGATTTTTTATTTACTGCAAAAATTTATTTTAATAGCAAAGCAAATAAAATATGGTTAAAGATAGTTAAATAATCGCCCTCGATGCAACATTTTTAATTTTTTTACGTCTTGTTAAATATATGTTGATTTTTTTTTACCTTTGTAAAAAATTATTAAACAACATAATTTAAAAAAAACAATATTTTTATAACAATATTTATTTATCATTTAAAAATTTAAAACAATGAAAAAATTTAGTTTGTTTGCAGCCGTATGTTTGGTTGCGTTGGTGTTCGCAAGTTGCGACAGCCCCAACAAAAATGGCGGAACTCTCAAAGTTACCGCAAAAGTAACAGATGGCGACATGGTTAATAGCCAAGTTGACGAAGTGCGTGCCGTTGGGTACATCTACGGGGAGGAAATTGAAGTTCCTGTTGATTGGGACGGTGACGGAGAAGTTGATTGGTACGAGTATCAGCGCGAAAGCACGGATATTATCATCGCTACCGCACCTTTTAAAAATGGCGGTTTCACAATTACGCTGCCTAAACAAATTGACGAGCGTTTGCTTGAAGAGGGCGATTTTTCTTACTTAGAAGAGTATTATGGCGGAAAAGTTACTGTCAGCAACAAAAACTTCAAAACCACAATAGTTGAAGAATTTGAGGCGTACAAAAACAACAAACGTGTTGGCTATTTTGTTTATTACTACGCAAGTATGACGAGTGAGGGATACGCAGTTTATATGTTTGTTGATTCTGATGTGAAAATTACAGGTACTATTTCAGAAAGTGAAGAATGGGACGGCAGAGTTTATACTGATGAAGAAATATATGATATAAATCTGAAAGAAGGCTGGAATGCAGTTTATATGCTCTATTCAGAAGTTGGCAATTCAGAAAGGACTACATATTCCACATCAAAACCAGACAAAAATTTTGAATGGGTGTATGACGGCGGTTATTATTACGATTATGTAAAAGCAAAAGCACCTCACAAAGCCTTAAAAAAACATTCAAGCAAATTTTTGAAAATGTTTAGATAAAAAAGCATGGAATATAAAAATAGACAGGCGCAAGATTTCAATAATTTTGCGCCTGTCTTTTATCTTTATTTTTTGCTCTTATTATAACCATAAAAAACAAGAAGGGATTGTCATCTCGACAACCCAATCTTTTCTTAACCTTAAATCTAATACCATGAAAAACACATTGCAAAGGTAAAGGTTTTTTTTATGCTGTACAACATATTTCCAAAGTTTTTTCAACTTTAACCTTTCTTAACTTTTTAAAAAATTTAAATAATTGATAATTAGATTTTTATGAATTTGAGCATTGTGATTTTTAATTGAAAAAAGAGTGAATTTTGTCGTTTTTTTGCCATTTTTACCCTATTTTTTAGAGCCTGTTTTAGTTAAAAAACCGTAAAATCGTCATTTTTTTTCATTTTTACTCAAAAAATTGCATTTCGTTTTATTTTTTGCGCACCCAATATTGAGTTCTGCCGAGAACGCCTGCTTTGTCGAGCGAGCCGCGAAGTTTGAGTTTGCCCGTTTTTTCGTCAAGCAAAATTTTCACATTGTAGGTTTTGCCGTTTTCGGGGTCAATAATCGTGCCGCCAACAAGTTTTCCGCCGTCTTCGGTCAGATTTTTAATAATCATCAGCCCCTCAACAGGCTTGTTTTTGTCTGCACCTGTGCATAAATCGCACAGAGAGCCTTTGTCTTCCTGTACCAAAAGTTCTACAATTTTACCGTAATACTTGCCGTTTGTAGCCTTAAAAATTTGAACAACGCTTTTTTGCGTACCTGTGTTATCGTCAATCGTAATCCAATTTCCGACAATTTTATCAACCTGCGCATTTACAAAAGTTGCTGTAAGGCAAAAAGCGAAAAATAATACTAATTTTCTCATAATCAATAAGTTATTAAATATTTGTAATAAAAAATTTTGCGCAAAGTTACAACTTTTTTCTTAAAAATTATGAGTTATGAATTTTTGTATTTTCTATATAACAATATATATTTCTTTGTGTAACTTCGTGTAAATAAATGTATTACACAAAGAGACACGAAGAAAACACGAAGTTGCACGAAGATTAATGTTATTTGTTATTTTGCAAATTTCAAAGAAATGCCTAACTTTGCATATTATTAGATAATAGATAATCAAAAAAATTATTCATTGTTCATTATTCATTGTTCATTATTAATTATTCATTAAAAAAAATATTATGAAAAAAGCATTGTGTATAATCTCTTTATTTTTCGCGCTGAACTCTTCGGCGCAAGTTGTTGAACGGCTTGAGCCTGCGCAGTGGTGGGTCGGAATGTATTACTCCGAAGTGCAAATTATGCTGCACGGCGAAAATATTGCTGACTGTTCGGTGAAATTTGTTGATAACAAATTGAAAGTCAACCGAATAGAAAAAACCGACAACCCGAATTATCTTTTTGTTTATGTTGAAACAAAAAATGCTCAGGCAGGCGAATATTTTTTATCAATAGAAAAAGGTAAAAACCGTCAAACTATGCCTTTTACGCTGAAAAACAGAGCAGCAAACGCGAAAACCAGACCAAGTTTTTCCGCTGCTGACGCAATGTATTTGCTGATGCCCGACAGATTTGCAAATGGAAACCCAGACAACGACAACCTGCCGAATTTTCACCAAAAAACCGACCGAACAATAGCGGGGGCGCGGCACGGCGGCGATATTCAGGGAATTATTGACAAAATTCCGTACATTGCAAATCTCGGGATTACCGCGCTTTGGACTACGCCGATGTTTGAAAACAACGACACCGAATATTCCTATCATCATTACGGCACAACCGATTATTACAAGATTGACGAGCGGCTCGGCACGGCAGAAGATTACAAAAAACTCGCTGATGTTTGCCATTTGAATGACATCAAACTCATACTTGACGTTGTGCCAAACCATTGCAGCGCGGCGCATTGGTGGCTCAAAGATTTGCCCGCGAAAGACTGGTTTAATATCTGGGACACTTACACCTCGACAAATTATCGCTGCAACCCGCAAACTGACATTCATTTTGCCGAAGCAGACCGCGAACTGCTTACAAAAGGCTGGTTTGCGCCTAATATGCCCGATTTTAATCTTGACAACCCGCTCGTGTTTGATTATCTGTGTCAGGCGTATGTTTTTTGGATAGAAACGGTTGGAATTGACGGCTTGCGCGTTGATACTTACCCTTATAACAATATTAATCAGGCTGCAAAATTCCTAAAATCAATAAAAGACGAATATCCGCAAATAACGATTGTGGGCGAATGCTGGCTGAAAACGCCTGCGGAAATCGCGTTTTATCAATCGGGCAGTTTCAACAGGCAGGGATTTAATTCGCAAATTCAGTCGGTGATGGATTTTCCGCTCAAAGATGTGTTTGAAACTGCGCTCACAGAAGAAGAGGCGTGGGACAAGGGCTTGATAAAATTTTACAACCATTTTGCGCTCGATTTTTCGTACCGCGACCCAAATATGCTGATGAATTTGCTTGATAATCACGATATTAGGCGTTATTCGGTAACGATAAATCGCGATATTGATGTCTATAAAATGGCGTTGGCGATGCTGACCACTGTGCGCGGTTACCCGCAAATTTACGCAGGAACGGAAATTATGCTTGACGGCGCGCAGGACAATTACGAAGGCACTCGTTACGATTTCCCCGGCGGTTGGAAAAGCGACAAGCGCGATGCTTTCACCGAAAACGGCAGGACAAAAGAAGAGAACGAAATTTTCCATTATCTGCAACGGCTGCTCTTTTTCAGAAAATCAAATTCGGCGTTGCAGACAGGTGAAATGAAACAATTTATTCCGCAAAACGGCACATATTTTTATTTCCGTTATGACGAAAAAAATCTTGTAATGGTTGCCGTAAATAATTCTCAAACACCGAAAACCGTTGATTTAGAACGCTTTAACGAAATGAATATCATAGGCACAAAAGCAGTCGAAGTTACCACAAACGAAGTCTATAATCTGGAAAAAACTTTGACAATACCACCAAAAACAGTGCTGGTGCTGAAAGTGGAGTAGAGTATCAAGTTATTTTGGTTTCCCCTAAAAAATAGAAATGACGAAATTATTTATAAAATAATACCAATAAAAAAGAGCGTGTCTTTTTGGACACGCTTTTATAGTGGACCCTGTTGGGCTTGAACCAACGACCCCCTGATTATGAGTGATTTTTAAAATTTTATACAATAAATTGATTATCAATGTATTATATAAATTAAATTATTTTTTTGTAAAAAATGCGTAAAAAAAATTTCATTTTTAAATTGCTTTTTTTGTGTCCAAACGTCCAAATGTCCTAATTTTTATCACAAAAAAACAGGTGCGCTGCGCCTGTTTTTTTTACAAGTAAATCATTGATAATCTGCTTATTGCTCAATATAGCCAAATTTTTGCAAGTCATCAAGAAATATTTCGGCATTGTCAGTTCTGACGATATTCCCTGTTTGAATTTTGTACCTGTCGGCAAAATTTTGCATATATTGCTCGTTCGTGCAATCGCTATCGAACAAACTGCCTATACGCAGTTGCTCAACAAATTCTTGTGCTGTGGCAGCGGTGATACGCCCACCGTCTGCCAAATTATAAATTTTCTTTTTCATTTTAAAATATTTTTTTTAGAGTTCAAAATTACTAAATTATTTTGAAACTGCCGTCTGTTAAGCAGCAAGTTCCAAAGTTCTGTATTTATAAAAATCAACCGTTTCGGCGTTATTAAAATTTTTCAAGCCGTTAAGCGATTTATCAGTGATTTCGTATTGGGCTGAGAAATCTACCAAGTTACTTAAAAATCTTACCCAAGTGCTGATTTTCAAAAAGTCCGTTGTACCGTTGTGCTGACGAAATTCGCAGGTTTTATGTCTGCTGTACGATTGTGGATTGACTTTCCAATATCGACTGTTTCCGAGTATTCGGTTAAACTCTTCAACGTTTGTTGCCGATTTAATTTTTGTTTCAAAATTCATAACCTGCTGAAAGCCTTTGCAGTAGGTATTCGCATTGCCGCGTCTGCTTTCGGGCATAAAACCGTCAATTACTTTTTCGAGCCGCGCATAGTTGATGTAAATTCGTTTCCATTGGTCAAGCGTGAAGTTTGCGCCGTTGATATGAACGTGTGTTCCGCAGGATTTATTGACTTTTGCACCACATTTTTCAAGCACTCGGCACACTTTCATCATTTCGTCAAGCCCTGCTTGTCCTTTTAAAATTGGGCTTACAAGTTCAAATGTGCTGTTTCCTGTCAAACTGCCATCGTGTACAATTTTCCAATGTCTGCGGGTTGTATGGTTGTAATCTTCGGTTTCGCAGGCGATGCCCACAGCATTGAGTTTTTGTTTCAAAACCGATTTTGCAACGTTGTACGCCTCGAACTCAACGCCGAATTCTTTGTTAAAAATTGCAGGCGTGATGCTTGCCGATTCTATTATTTGCGTTAAATTGCTAATTTGCAGCCCTTCAAGTTGCATTTTTTTATAAACGTTTTGCACAAAACCATAATTGCCGTTTGTGAGCAGGTCAGCGATTTGCCGTTTTGTTAATCCAAGTGCGAGCATTGCGCGAATTTTTGCGGTTTTTGTTCCGTTTTGATTTAAAATCTGTTGTATTTGCGGTTGCATAATTTTATTTAATTTACTGATTATCAACTTGTTAATTATACAACAAAGATAACACAATGATTTGGAACGTGCAAATATAATACGCTGATTTACAGATATTTACGAAGATTTAAGGAAGTTTAGCAAATTATCGTTTTTTTGTAAATTTATTAATGTTTTCAAGATTAGTTTCGGCATCTTTAAATTCAAAATAATTGACTTCTGCTTGTAATTTTTGATTGAAAATTTTTCTTAACTCATTAATAATAAATACATTAACATCATTTTGCTGTACAGATAACTGCGATGAGTTATCGCTTGCAAAACCACCATCGGCGTAACCTGCACCATAAGAGTTGGGTAAAGGATTAGATTTTGTACGTTTGAGACGAACTCCTTCAATTGCTCTTATCATAGGCACAAGAGCAGGATTTTTTAACTCTTCTTGTGGAATGACATATTCGCTTGCGTGAATAGGAAGCCCGTCAGAAGCCGTTCCGCGAACTTCGTATTTTTCGCCTTCACCCGTAAAACCACCATCAGCGTAACCTTCTCTTAATTGAATTTGCGCAGTTCCTTGTGTGCTACTTGCTGGTGCTTCAAGTGTCATTGCTTTAACTCTGTCGCGTTCGGCTTTGGCTTTGGCAATTTGTGCGCCAGCCGTAATACCAAGCAAAGCAGTAAGTGCAGCAGCGGCAATAGGTCCCGCAATGGGTCCAAGTTGCATCGCAGTTGCCCACGCAGTAATAATTCCCTGTGCTGTACTTGCAATAATCTGTGCCGTCTGCATCGCAAAATTTGCATCAGCAAATTTTTTCTCAATTTCCAACTCTTCCGATTTTTGCTCGTAATCAAGTTTTTTCTTTTCTTCGTTATATTCGTCCTGTGAAATAATTCCTTCATTAAGTTGGTTAGTGAGTTTTGCCTGTCGTTTTTCGTATTCAGCACCGACTTTTGCAGTTTGCGCTTCCTCAATGGCAGAAACAGCATTTGCAGCCGCACCGATAAACTGCTCTGTTTGCTGAGCGTATTGTTGAGCATATTTAAGTCCAATTTGCAGTTTTGCCATTTGGAACTCTTCCTCGCTCAATAATTTTTGTTCATACTGCTTTTGCAGAATTTCCATTTCATTGGCAAAATTTTCGGAAAAAGATACAAGTTCATACTGTTCGCGTACTTGCTTTACTTTGTCCTGAAAATCTTTCTCTTTCGTATGTTTCTGTTCGTTTGTCTGTGTTTGAATTTCGTCAAGTTTGACTTGGGCAGCAGCAAGTTCTTTTGCTTGCTCGTCAGTTGGGTTTAGAACTTTTAACGCATTAACGTAATTTTGTTGAGCCACGAGCCGTTCGGCAAGCGCATCGCTTTCAATTTTTTTCTTACGTTTTTCAAGGTCTTCAACATTTTTTGCTTCGCTACTTGCAGCCAAAAGGGCTGTCTGCTGTTTAGCGTCAATAGCATCAAGTGCGGTTTTATTAACGTCTTTTACAGATTTTAGAACTGTTGCGTCAATAGTTTTTTGAATATCAATAAGTTTTTTTGCACTATCGTCTTTAATTTTTTGCAAATTTGCTTCGTGCCGCGCCTGTAATAATTCAAGAACTTTATTTTGCTCTTCTGTCAATTTTGTTTTATCGCCATCAACGCCTAAATCTTTCTTTTGTTTTTCAAAATTTTTATTTTCATATTCAAGCGCAATTTCTCGTAAATTATTTTGATATTCGGTTTCAAGTTCCAATTGCTTATCACGTTGCTCTTTGGTCATTTTTTCGAGTTTCACGCCGTATATTTCAGCATCTTTCAGACGTTGATTGTAGGCAGCGGTTTCAATGTCAATTTTAGCATTAATGTCTAAAAGAAGTTTTTTGCGTTCTTCGGCTTGTTTTTTAGCAAGTTTTTCATCTTCTTTTTCGGCTTTTTCGTCAGGTAATTCAAAAGAAGTAGTTTTTTTGTTTTTATTTTTTGCTTTTTTTTCGGCTTCTGAAGCATCGTCATATAGAACTTTTAACGCCATTGCCTCATTTTGCATAGTTTTAATACCCTTTGTAATTTCGCTTTCGTAATTAGCAAAATCTGATGTGCCTTCATATTTTTGTTTTTGCGCTTGTAAAGTTGCTTCAGCATTAATAATGTCTTTATTCATTGCTTCAATTATTGATAGCAAAGAATCTGATATGCCTTTATCATTTGCGTACGCCAGTAGTTTTAATGATTTTTATGGAAAAACTGGAAGTTCTCACAGAAAAACGAAATATGGCGATTATTTAAATGTTGCAAATCTTGCCTACCCGATGTCCGATGGACTGTATGAGCATTTTTTCAAACTCTACGATGAATGCTTAAAGAAAGGAATGCATAAGATAACGAGCGCACTTAATTTGTCTTCATCAGATATTGTTAATTATAATTTTTTTAAATCTCTATTAATTAACGGCTCTCGCTATATTCCTAATAGTTTAAAATTTGAAATTACAGACGAAAAAATAAAAGTTATAGATGCCGAATTTTTGTTATTACATTAGATTTATAAGTTCTTAAATCTTTTACCAGTTAATGCTGTCATATCATCGTTACGAATCAACGCCCCTCCATATTGAAAGAAAACAGGTACTCCAATCATAGAATCAATGTTATATTTCATTTCGGTTTGATACATCCAAAAATTATAAAAATCCGATTGTCCAATTAATTTTCTTATATAAGCAACAATTATCGTGCTGTCGTTTTTCTGTCTCCAATAACCTGAAATACTATATTCGCTTGGCACATAAGAAGTTAATGTGCTGTCGGCATTGGCAATAATCAAACAACTAATAACGCCGCCATCGCCGTTAGGAAAGGTATCTAACTGTGTATCGAAACTAAACTCCCAGACCGCATTTTCAAACTTCAAATTTTTCGGTTTTTCAATCGGCGGCTTTTCGCAGCAGGCAAGCAAGAGGGCTGCGGTAAAAATTAATGCAAGTTTTTTCATAAATTTTCAATTTTAGGTTAATATTTTTTTAGACCGCAAAGATAGTGATTTTTTTTATAAAAAAACCCCCGAAAAAAAATCGGGGCATAGCCGTAAAGAGTGTTAAATAATAAAAAATTAAGCTACGGCTAAAAGGTCGCTTCCTATTTTGTGAAGTCCTGATATTATTTTTCTGCGCTGCTGCGGGCGCG
>JAISKN010000318.1 GCA_031260925.1 Prevotellaceae bacterium
TGTTTCATTGCGCGGGTAAGGAAAACCGTTGATACACAAAGCGTTGCGGCATAAAACGAGAGTTCGTGCCGAGTGCGGAAATTGTCGTGCAGCAGTTTGATAAATTGCGCGGCGGTTTGCTCGTATGGAGTTTCGGCATCGATTTTTATGCGGCGATTGTTGAGAATGGCGTTCCACAATTCGTAATTGAAAATTCGCAATGCGTTGTCAAAAATGCCTGATAAAAAGGCGTGATTGCTGCGAATAAGGTCGGCATAAATTCGTTCTATCACACCGCGCAAAACGGCAAAATCGTCATTGCTGAACTCAATAACAGGATTTAAGCGTATATTTGTCATAAGTTCGCGCGGCGGTTTGCCCTCGTGTACAAGCATTTCGAGGTAATCGTTGTCGAAAATCAGGCAATGCCCAGCGCAGTCGTCCGAAAAATAGACACGGCTGACAATGTGTTGTCCTTCCAAAATCAGTATCCTATTTTCCGTCAAATCATAAGGAATGGAATCTATGACAATATTTACCTCGCCGCGCGTTACCATTAGCACGCCGCGAATTTCGAGCAACTGTTCAAACCCAATATATTGCCGTTTGTTGCTTGATATTTTGGACAAATCAACAACAGCAAACTTATTTTCATAAGATTTTACATTGTCGTTTTTTTCGATAAAATTTTGCAGGAGAAATGGGTGTTTCATATTTTTTCTTGATTATAACAAAAAACTTATAATTGTATGTTCTCTTTTTGCTCTAATCTTTTAATTTCTTTGTCGAAATCGGAAACGATTTTTTGATGTTTATTAAATTCTTCGTATTCTGTTTCGGCTTTGCTGTCGGCTTGTTGCTTGGATATTTTGCCTTTGTCGGTCAGAATTTGATATTTTCTGAAAGCCAAAAACTCGTTTATGCTTTCGGCAAATTCTTTCATTGAGAACGAATTTTCACGCTCAATCAAGTCCTCAATATAGTCGAAATATCCTGTAACGGCTCTTTCCAAGCGTTTAATCTCCTGTTCGGGCAAATAATTTTTGGCAATCGTTACGTCAGATTTGAGTATGCGACCGTCTGGGGCGTTTTTCCAAGTGCTCAACCCCATATTTTCTTTGTTGCGGTCGGCATTTGTGTAAATAATACCAGCAGCCGTTTGTCCTGTTATGGCAAAATGAAATTTGTTTTGCACCATTGCGTAAAAATCGCGGGTAACGGTGGAATTGCGGTTGTAGTCGATGCTACATTCGGCAAAAATATCGGTAATCTGTTGCCAAATACGGCGTTCGCTTGCACGAATGGAACGGACACGCTCCAGCAATTCGCGGAAATAATCCTTGCCAAAAGCCATTTTTCCCTGTTTTAGCCGTTCATCATCAAGCACAAAACCTTTGGTGATAAATTCTTTCAGGGTTTTGGTCGCCCAAATTCTGAATTGCGTTGCTTTGGCGGAATTTACGCGATAACCGACAGAAATAATTGCATCAAGATTATAAAAATCAATCATTTCCACGACTTCACCACGAAATCCGCGATTTACGACTATTTCCATTTTGGAAACAGTCGTGTTTTCGTCAAGTTCGCCCTCCTCAAAGATGTTTTTCAAATGTTTACTGATTGCAGGCACTTGCACATCAAAAAGCGCAGCCATTGCCTTTTGCGTAAGCCAAATGGTTTCATCGCGTACCACCACATCTATTTTTACGTTTTCCTGCGGCGTGTTGTAAATCAAAAATTGAAGTTCTTTGTTCATATTATTCTGTGTTTTCTTGCCTTTTACACTTTGCAAAATTACAAAAATAATTACGAATTACGAAACAAACCGTAACACATTTATAAAAATGTGCTGTGGTTTGTTGTTTCTTTTTGTCAGAATCAGGATTTACAGAATTTTAGGATTTACAAGATTAAAACAAAATTCTGAAAATCTTTTAATCGTCTGAACTTTGATTTTAATATGATTTAATTGATTAATATGACAAAAACAAAATCATAAAAAATCATTCTAATCATACGAAAATCACAGTTCAGACATTTATTCTGCTACGGGGCGGACACAAATGCCGAAGCTGCGGTTGTAGTGGTTCGTGTACGCATTCATGCTGTTGAAGTGCAAAAAGTACGCGCCGTCGCTACTGTACTGCGTACTGCTCCAACAGTAGCCGACCGCGCCTGCGCCTGCGCCGTAGAGCGTACCGTCACTGTCGCTGCGGCCGCCTGCTGCAGGCAAAAACAGAGTGTTGCCGTTTTGCAAGTCGGTAAATTTTCTGCCGTTAATGTTGTTTTGTCTTGTCCATTCGCTTGCTACTTTTTCAGTATCAAGCAATGTTTCAATTTGTGCAAGTGTTGGAACGCGCCAACCTGCGGGACTTGGGTCGTTGCCTGTTTCCCATTCTGTACCTGCCGCATTAGTATCGTCCCAAGTTGTACCGCCATTGGAATTGGTCATTGGGTCAGTTGAACTCCAACCTATTTTTCTATTCCATTGGTAAAACATTCCTGCACTTTCGGGTGTTGTTGCAAAAGCATTCGGCATATTTACATTATATTTTGCCCAAATAACGCCGTTAATTCTTACGCCGTCTTTAACAGAAACTTGACAGGTTGCACTTTTCGTTCCTGCTGTTGCAGTAATGATTGCACTGCCATCAGAAACGGCAGTAACCAAACCATTTACAACCATTGCTTTTGCATTGTCGCTGCTTGTCCAAACAACGCTTTCGGTAGAGTTTGCAGGTAAAACTGTTGCCGTCAAAGTGTATCCCTCGCCGATTGTTAATGTCAAAGAGGCAATGTCAAGCGCAATACTCTCCGCAGGAATTGACACAGGAGTTACGGTAACATTGCAAGTAGCCGTTTTTTCTCCTGCTTTGGCAGTAATAGTTGCCTCGCCGACAGCCACAGCCGTAACTACGCCGTCTGCAACAGTAGCAACGGCAGCATTGCTTGTTTGCCACTCAACATTGTCGGTTGAGTTTGCAGGCAAAACCGTTGCCGTCAAAGTGAAATCATCGCCGACATTAAGAGTATGTTCTGTTTTGTCAAGCGTAATACTTTCCGCAGGAATTGCATTAGCAACAACCGTAACGGCGCAAGTGGCAGTTTTATTGCCGTCAGCAGTGGTAACGGTGATAGTTGCCTCGCCGACAGCAACGGCGGTAACATTGCCGTCTGCAACGGTAACAATGGAGTTGTCGGAACTTGTCCAACTTACCGATTTGTCCGCAGCGTCATTCGGCGAAACGGTAGCGGTAAGTTGTCCGCTTGTACCGACAACAAGCGACAAGATTTGTTTGTTCAACGATACGCCTGTAACTTTTACAGGTTCGTTAGTCGGTTTGCAAGCCGACAGAATAACAGTTGCCAAGAGGGCAACGCCAAAGAAATTTAATACTTTCTTTTTCATTTTGATTTTAATGTTTTTAAAGATTTGAAAATATGATTAATAAAAAGATAAATTTTTATTCTAAAGAGCGAACACAACGGCAATAACAATTACCACTACCACTACTACCTGAACTTTCATTGCCGCTTAAAAAATTTCTTGTATAATGAAAATCTGGAGAAGTAGAAACAACTGTGGAACTCCAATAATAAGGGCTTGACGTTGTTTTAAAACCGCCTATTGCTGTTCGTTCTGAGTAAAGCGTTGCCAATTCTGTTCTTGTTGGTAACCGCCAACCTGTAAAACCGCCTAATATTGACCCTTCGCACAAACTGTTTGCACTGTTCCAATATAGCGTGCTTGTGCTTATATCTGTTTTATGTACCATAATTCCCGCTGTTTGCAGCACTATATATTCAGGACTTTGCGGAACAAAACTTACCTCTGTGCCGTAACTTGTCCCTAACTGATTTACAGCATACGCACGCAAATAATATATTGTGCCTTCAACAAGTCCTGTTGTAATATTTGCGCTAAAAATGCCTGTTCCCATACCCGAAACTGTTCTCTTTACAACATTATAGTCATCTGTCATTGGGTTGCGTGTTATTCCATATACAAAACCTCTTTCGGTATAAACAGGGTCGCCGTTGCTTATTATATTGCCGTTAAGCGTGGCGGTTGTTGTATAGATGTTTGTGCAACTCTGTGTTTCAACTTCGGGCAATAGCATTGTTGTGGCAAAACTTGCCTCATTGCTGCTGTAAGATACGCCTACGCTGTTAATAGCGTAAGCCCGAACATAATAAGTTTGCCCAAGCGCAAGACCCGATACATTGGCGGAAAAATTCACGTCTGCAATTACAGGTGAAGTTATTTTTGCAATCGTGCTTTCTATTGTCGGCATTAACGAGGTTGAATACACAAAACCTCTTTCTGTATATGCTGGATTGCCCTCGTCAATTATTTTTCCATTAAATATTGCGGAAGTTGTGGCAATATTTGTAACTGCCAATGTGTTGAGTATCGCAGTTTTTTTACTGTTTGCGGCTTTTAAGGTAAGTTGTTTGCTGCCATTGTCGGAAGTTATATGAATTGTTGTAATGTTTTCGCCTCTTTCAAGCAATTCCCTGTCTATTATTACAACAACAGATTGAGTTTTGCCTGCCTGTAATATTCCTTCAGTTTTACTGATATTGATTATCCATTCAGCCGTTTTGGTAATTTGCCATTCAAGCGGGTCGGGGCTGTCGTTAAATATATTAAAAGAGCGTGTTATGTCTGCTGTTTCGCTGCCAAAATCAAGTTCGTTAATATCTTGTCGATTATCATTGATAATCCGTAATGCAGGCGGTAGGTTTTCAAGTTGTACATCGCCTTTGGCAGTTTTGCTTGCCTCCACCTTAATAATATAATCAACAAGTTCGGCGTAACCTGTTTTTGTAACGCTAATTTTATATTCGCCTGCTTTAATATCTGTAAACTCATATTGTCCCTCGCTGCCTGTAACTGTTTTTACACCTGTATTCAATTTTACGCCCGCCGAGCGTATCGGCTCGCCTGTGGCTTTGTCGGTAACTATACCATAAATGCCGCCTGATTGTTGCTGCTCTTTTTTGCAACCTGCAAATAGCAACATTATCATTATAAAATAAAAAATCTTTTTCATATCAATTATTTTTTATAAGTTTAATATTTTTTTCTTTTCTATCATTTTCATAAACAATAACTGTTTCATATTCAGTTTTGTAACCTGCTCTATATACAGTAATTGTATATTGCTGCGGGTCTAACTCGTTAAACTCAAAATAGCCGTCTGCTTTTGTGGTTTTGCTTGCGTTGGTCGGCGAAATTACCACATTGGCACTTTCTATCTTTTCGTTTGTTTCGTAGTCGGTTACTACACCGTAAATTTCAGCAAAAGCAGTCGGCTTTCGGCAACTGCTAAACAACACTGCAATTAAAAACAAAAACATTAACTTTTTCATTGTCTTTAAAATTTTAATGATAAATATATACCGCTTTCATTAGGCAAAAAATAAGGCATAAAAGAAAGATTTTTACTTTTGTTTGTATTTCCGTCAATAATATTCCACAAATAAAAACCCGCAGCAAACACCGTTGAGCCAATGCCCACGCCAAGATAGATATTTTTATTAGTTTCATAAGTGCTTTTATTTCTGCTTGGCTCTTTGCTTAATCTGTTATATTTAGAATATTGACACCAAGCAACAGCGGCAGTCGGTATAAAAACTACTTCACTCCACAAAAACAGATGCCCTTTTACTTTATCGCCTCTCTGAAACTGCGCCCAACTTGGAACAAGAGAATTAAAGTTAAATGCTGATGAACATTCTTTTCCGATTGCTGTTTTCTTTTCACAAATAATAAGTTCTATCTCTTTTTTTGTAATATTCCAAGTTTTATAACCGACAGTAATATTCGATTTAAAGGCAATTTTCAGGTTTTTGCCGTTTGTTTGCGAATAAGTTATATTGCCTTTCACTGTGTCAATTTTTGCACTGATATTAAAACTCGGCGTTTTTGTCCATTCAATATTGGTGCTGCCGTCTTTGATATGTATTGTTTCAACAATCAACACTGCCTTTCTGCCCTTTTTTATATCTTTTAGCATACTTTCCAAAGCGGCTAAATCAAGCAGATTTAGAATGTCGTTTATGTCGGAAGTGCCGTTTTTAAGCGAAATTTTCTTACCGTCTTTCACTTCCATTTTTGCCGATTTTATTAAAGCGTGATTTGTCGTTATATTGAAAAAAATACTGTCTTTAAACGGCATTTCAATATCGAAACCCGCTTTGAAATTCTTTGTAACATCAACCGAACAGTTATTTATGCTGTCTTCTTTGAGAGCCAACAAATCAATATCGCCGTTGCCCGAACGTTTGAGCAGTTTATCGCGCGAAAAACTTAATGTGTATGTTTTACCGTTTTTGATATAAATATCGCCAACGCTAACGGTGCTGTTGTTGGGCGCAATAATAAAATCGTTGCCCAAACAGTCCTTTACCTGCGCTAATGCTGTATTGCAGACAATAAGCGCAAAAAGTAATATTTTGTAAATTTTGTTCATAATACTATTTTGTTTTTATTCTCATTTACCGAATAGCCCAAAGGGCTTAATTTTCATAACCGCAGGCGAGCGCAGCGTTGCCTGCGGTAGTGCAAAGCACTAAACTACTGCCTAAAAGGCAGAATTTGTTTTGCCTTTCAGGCAATTTTTAGGGTTATTCTTTTTCCGCAGGCAACGGCTAACGCCTCGCCTTGCGGTTACGAAAATTTGGGCTTTCAGCCCCAGACCCAACAAATACGTTTCCATTGCTCAACAAGTCCGTATTTATTCAGCAACAAATACGGACTTGTTCGGCAACAAATACGTATTTAGCCGACAATACTCTCGGCTGCTTTGAATGTTGCACCCGCGAGCGCGTCTTGCAACTCTTTGCCGAGCGTAAATTGCACATTCAGTTTTTTGATTTTCGCGCCCGAAACTTCATCTCGCGTTGCGCTGCCTTCGCCCGAACAGGTCAGGTGAAATGCGCCCCAATCGCCTAACTGTACGCTTTTGCTGTCAAGCAGGTTGCGCACAAGCACCTTGCGGAATTGGTCGAGAGCCATTTCGGCTTCTTTGGGGTTGAGTGTGGTTTCGTCTGATATTTGGCGAGCCACCTCTTTTTCGCCTATTTGCTCAATGGTTTTCAAACTCGGATACCATTTTTTCGGTGCAGTTCTGTTTTGCGGATTTGCCCGCTCTACTTTGTTGTAAAAAATTGACATAAGATTTAATGATTAATGATTAATGATAAATGGTTAATGATAAATGGTTAATTATAAATAAAAAATTCCGCCCTTTTTCCATAAAAAAAGAGTAGAACATATTTTTCTAATAAATTAATTTTGAGTATATTACGCGCGCGAAAGGTAAGGTTGGTTGTGTGTGTGTGTGTGTGTGTGTGTGTGTGTGTGTGTGTGTGTG
>JAISKN010000336.1 GCA_031260925.1 Prevotellaceae bacterium
AATGAAGTAATGAGTAGAAAGTAATGAGTAATGAGTAGAAAGTAATAAGTAATAAGTAATAAGTAATAAGTAATAAGTAATAAGTAATAAGTAGAAAGACAGAGAGTAGTTATTTTGAATTTATACTTGATACTCTATACTTTATACTCTATACTTTGTACTTTATACTTTGTACTTTATACTTTGTACTTTGTACTTTATACTCTGTACTTTATACTTATACTTTGTACTTTATACTTTATACTTTGTACTTTATACTTTATACTTTGTACTTTATACTTTGTACTTTATACTTTATACTTTATACTTTATACTTTGTTACTATAAACTAATGACTATAAACTATTTACTATCAACTGATTCTACATCTGTTTATTTGCGCAACCTGCTGAAAGACGGTGATTTGCCTGACAAATATTGTGTTTGCGCCGATTTTCAAACGGTTGGGCGCGGGCAAATGGGAACAGTTTGGGAGTCAAATAAAGGCGAAAATCTGCTTTTTTCTGTCTATTTAAAAACGGCAAAAATTCCAGTAAATCAGCAATTTTTGCTGTCAGAAATTGTTGCGCTGGGAATAATCTCGGCATTAAAAAAATATTTGCCCGAAATAAAAATAAAATGGGCAAACGACATCTATTTTCAAGATAAAAAACTGTGCGGAGTTTTGGTTGAAAATGTAATTGCAGGCTCTCAAATGAAATATTCTATAATCGGTATTGGACTGAATATCAATCAATTATATTTTTCAGAAAAAACTTCAAACGCAATTTCATTAAGAAAAATTTTGAATAAAAAATTTGATTTAAAAGTTATTTTACAGGAAGTTTTAAACGAAATTTTTACTTTGTTTGATAATTTTTTACCCGAAAAATCGGAAGATTTGCAGCGGCAATATTTTGAAAATCTGTACCGAAATTCAGGCTTTTTTCCGTACAGCGCAGACGGCGAGAATTTTAATGCAAAAATCGTTTCCGTAGATGCTGACGGCAGACTTAATTTACTGACAGACAACGGAATAGAAAAATCATTTTATTTTAAACAAGTGCAATTTTTAATATAAAGAGAACAATGACAGGAAAATTAATTGTTATAGAGGGGTTAGATGGTGCTGGAAAATCAACACAAATTGAATTGTTGAAGGCGGCATTTGAAAAACAGGGCATAAAATACAAATATGTCCATTTTCCGATGCTAAGCAAAGGTGTATATGGCGAATTGATTGCCGAATTTTTGCGCGGCGAATACGGCTCTGTCGAGAATGTTCACCCTAAATTGGTGGCTTTGCTGTTCGCAAATGACCGAAAAGAGCATATTGATAAAATAATAAATTGGCTGGAAGATGGACACATTGTTTTGGCTGACAGATATGTAAATTCCAATATTGCCTTTCAATGCGCTAAAACACAGGACATTAACCAAAAAGAAAAGTTAAAAAAATGGATTTTGAATTTTGAATATAATTACAATAAATTGCCCAAACCATTCAAATCGTTTTTCTTAAATGTGTCATTTGATTGCATTGTTAAATCTTTGTCAAAAAACAGGACAGGTGCTGACAGGGATTATTTGAAAGGCAAACAGGACATACACGAAAAATCGCTCTCTTTACAGGAGCAAGTGTATTCTGAATACAAAAAAATGATACAGGAGCAAAGTAATTTTATAAATATAGATTGTTGCGATGATAACAACAATTTATTAGAGCCGAAAATCATTAATGGCTTGATTATGAATGAAATAAGTTTTTAGCACGCAGATAAAACGCAGATTGTTAAAAAAACAAAAATAGGTGTCATTCCCGCGCAGGCGGGAATCCCATTTGTATATTGTAGTATGGGGATTCCCGCCTGCGCGGGAATGACAGGTTACTTCATTTTATCTAATAAATCTGCGTGCTAAAAACCTTGAAAAAACGCCTATTTCATTTTAATAACAATCTCAGCACTTTTTGAAAAGTCGAAACTGCATTGCGAAAATTTTGGTCGCCCGAAAATTTTGGGGTTGTTGCTAAGTCCGTACGGCTCGGCGGGAAGTACCTTTAATTTGCGGTCGAAGATGCCGTTTGAATTTTCGTCCTGGTAGATATAAACGGCGTATTTGGCAGGCGGCAGGTTTTCAAACTCGCAACTTTCGGTTTGCTTTGTGATTTTGATTGTTTTCAATGCCAAACATTGTTCCTTGCCAAAGTCCTGATTTTCAGTATAAAGCCGAACGTAAAGCGTACCTTTGACGTTGTCAATATTTGTGATTTTCACCTTTAAACTTTGGGCAGTTGCCGCGAAAGTTATTAGTGATAAAATTAGGAGTGTTATTGTTTTTTGCATAAAATTGATAAACATTTAACTGTTTTTATTTAAGACAAAATTTATTGGTAATGTATAACATTGATGGACAGGTTTTCCGTCAGAAGTTGCAGGCAGCCATTTTGGCATTAAATTTACAATACGCAACGCCTCTCTATCTAATAATGAGAAAATGCTTTTTACAACTTTTGAACAGATAATAGTTCCGTCTTTATCAACTATAAATTTGACCATAACCTTTCCTTCAAATACTGCACAGGTTGAAGGATAAGAAATATTTTCATTCAAAAACTTGAACATTGCTTTAACTCCGCCATTAAATTCAGGCATTTTTTCAGCCGCATAAACACCAATTGGTACATCTGGCGGACAAACAACATTATATAACGAATCGCAATAACTGCAACCCGCTATCGTATCATTTTGCATTTGCGAAAATGCGGAAGAAGATACAATAATACATACTATTATTAACAATAAACTTTTCATTTTTTATTCTTAATTTTTAATTCTTAATTGATTTATTCCTTCTTCCAAACTCTTAATTTTACTCTCGGCATCGGCAAGTTTTTTGCGTTCGATTTCCACTACTTCGGGCTTGGCGTTGGACACAAATTTTTCGTTGGAAAGTTTGCCCTGCACCGATTTTTTGAAACCTTCGAGGTATTTTATTTCGGTTTGCATCTTTTCGATTTCTTCCTCTACGTTGATTTCCACAGGCACAAAATATTCGGTTGTGCCTACCAAAAACGATACTGAGGCAGCCGATTTTTCCGTAACATATTCTATCGTTTCAATGTTGGCAAGTTTTTTAATAACCGCATCAAACAATTCGTTGTGTTCACCCGATACCTGCAATGTCAATTTTTCTTTCGGCGAAATGTTTTTGGATGCACGAATATTGCGTATGTTGGTTATAATTTCTTTGGCGTTAAAAAATTCATAATCAAAAGAAAATTCCTCATTTTCATAAAAATCTTCATTACCGATGTTTTCAATTTCTTCTTTTTTCAAAAAACGATATTCTGTATTCATAATACTTTCGTGTTTCAAATCGTTGAAACACCATTTAGCATACTCAAGCGAATTTTGTCCGTGAGTGTTTAATAAATCTTGTATTTCTTCTATTTGCGATTGCTTTAACGCTTGCCACAATTCCTCTGTAATAAACGGCATAAATGGGTGCAGAAGTTTTAACAATGACATAAAGTACCAAACCGTATTATTATAAATTTCTCGATTTATCGGTTTTCCGTATTCGGGTTTAATCATTTCGAGATACCACGAACAAAAATCGTCCCAAAAAAGTTTATATACTGCCATCAATGCTTCTGATATGCGATATTTTGAAAATAAATCTTCAATTTCATTAAGAACATTGTCTGACACTTCGCTAAACCAATCAACAGCAAGCATTTCATCTTCAAAAGGCGCATCTTCCGACACTTCCCAACCCTGAATTAACCGAAACGCATTCCAAATTTTGTTGCAGAAATTGCGTCCCTGTTCGCACAAACTTTCGTCAAACATAATATCATTTCCTGCGGGCGCGGCGAGCATCAAGCCCATTCGCACACTGTCTGCGCCGTATTTGTTCATCAGTTCGATTGGGTCGGGCGAGTTACCGAGTTGTTTCGACATTTTTCTGCCCAATTTATCGCGCACAATGCCCGTAAAATAGACGTTATTGAAACACTCCTTGCCGCGAAATTCGTAGCCCGACATAATCATTCGCGCCACCCAAAAGAAAATAATATCAGGTCCCGTAACCAAATCGTTGGTTGGGTAATAATAGTTAAT
>JAISKN010000105.1 GCA_031260925.1 Prevotellaceae bacterium
CGGATATTTTCGGAAACATCAATTCTACCCATGTATTGGGAACCAAGATGATGAACGGTATCGGCGGCTCAGGCGATTTTTGCCGGAACGCTTATCTGTCTATTTTCACAACGCCTTCCACGGCGAAAGACGGAAAAATCAGTGCGATTGTTCCCATGGTCTCCCATCTCGACCACAGCGAACATTCCGTAAAAATACTTATCACAGAACATGGTATCGCCGATTTGAGAGGTAAATCTCCGATTCAACGCGCCGAGGAAATTATTGACAAATGCGTTGCGCCCGAATATAAAGAGGCATTGCGCAAATATCTGAAATCAGCACCGCAAGCACATACCCCGATGAACATTGACACCTGCTTTGAAATGCACAAAGCATTCAGAGATACAGGCGATATGCGTAATGCTAAGTTTTGAGGTTTTTTTGCACGCAGATAGAATTTAAAAAACAAAACGCAGATTATCGAAAAAATAATCTGCGTTTTGTTTTTGCTGGTTTAACAACTATACTATTTACGGCTTTTCAATTCGTAATTTTTAATTCGTAATTGATTACTTAGTACAAGTTGCAAATTCGTATAATAATTTCTTTACCTTATCAATATCGCCTATTGCTGCTGCTTTTGATAATTTACATCCTTTTTGAAAATTTATTTGCATTCCATTTGAATTTGTTGTCCCTTTTGAAAATTTCAATTTTTTATAACCATTTATTTAATATCGTTTGTACATAATTTAAAAACGAATGTTAAATTTTCTTTAAAAATTCACTTGTTAAATCGACAAAAAAAGCGTAATTTTGCATCGCGTTGGTGTGTGTGTTTAACGCCTTAATTTTGAGCATATTTGCCATTTTTTTCAATAAAAACTAAATAATTTAATTCAATAACTAATACTAAAAATTTATGTGGTTACTTAACTCTTCTATTGGAAGAAAACTTGTAATGAGTATCACCGGAACGGCTCTGGTACTCTTTCTTTTGTTTCACGGCACTATGAATTTAGTGGCGATTATTTCGCCTGACGGCTACAACGCAATCTGCGAATTTCTCGGTGCTAATTGGTACGCCGTAGTGGCAACTGTCGGCTTGGCAGGACTTGTTGGACTGCACTTTTTGTATGCCATTGCGCTGACGTGGCAAAACTACCGTGCGCGCGGAAAACAGCGTTACGCCGTTACCGACACGCAGGAAAACGTGGAATGGGCATCGAAAAATATGCTCGTGCTTGGGTTTGTTGTATGCGGTTTTTTGGTGCTGCATCTCTACAATTTCTGGTTCAAGATGCAGTTTGCCGAACTGACAGGCATCGAAACAGGGCAATTTAGTCCAACCGATGGCGCGGCGTACATCAAACTGCTGTTTTCCAACCCTGTTTATTGCGTTGCGTACCTTGTTTGGCTGACTGCGATTTGGTTTCACCTGACGCACGGCATCTGGAGCGCATTGCACACAATGGGTTTCAACAACACCGTTTGGCAGCAACGAATTAAGTGCATTTCGCAGATTTTCGCTACTTTGGTGATACTGCTTTTTGCATCGGTAGTCGTTTATTATGGCGTTTCTGCCATTGTGAATGGCGAGGTGGCTTTTGTTTGGTGAAAAATTTGTCTATTGTCTGAACTGTGATTTTAGTATGATTAATCATTTAAAATCACAGTTCAGACGAATGTCAATGCAGGTTTTTATCATATCGTTGATGCCAACGATATGATAAAACACAAAACCATTTCGTTAGTATCAACGAAATGGTTATGATAGATTAATGTATAAAAGTATTAAAAAATTACAATTTTATTTTTTATCAACAAAATATTTAAGAAAATTTAACAGAATAAAATAATATGTCAGAAAATTTTTCAGAACAGGACAAAATAAAAAACTTTCTTTTGAATGGCACGCCTGTAATTTCTCTTACAGGAAACGAATTTGCCAAAAAAGATGGCTATACGCTTACACAACAGGTTACGGAGTATTATGGTATGCTTGGTAATGAGGCAATGTCGGCTGTTTATGGAAATATTATTTTGGACAAGCAGTCGGTAGAAGATGATTTTGCGCACGGAGTTGGACGGACAAAAGCAGTTGCTTTTGCGGCTGTGCCTGCTGTGATTGAAAAAGGAACTGTAATTTTGCCATTGGCGCAACACAAAAAAAATGACAAGCGCGAAAGTGCTATGATTGCTGCACCGATACGAATTGCAGAAAATGATTATATTTGTGTGGTGGTTATTCGGCAGTATGTTTCGGGCAACAAAAAATTGTATGTTCACGAGGTTACCATAAAAGACAAATTCCTCGTAGGTGGTTCTAATCCGACTCAAATGCCAGCCACACAAGGAATTGTATCTAAAAGCCCAAAAAATATAGGCGATATTTCAAAAGTTTTGCAAAATATCTTAACTGCAAACAATTAAGACGTTTTTTATAATTGCAAAATTACAACTTTATTTTATATCAACAAAATATTTAAGAAAATTTAACTTTAAAAAATTATTTAAAAATGAATAAAAGAATAATAACAATTTTTCTAATAACAATTTTGGCAACATTTCATATTTACGCTAAAAGTGCGTTTAAAGATATTGTTGTAACTGAAAAATATATTTGTGGGCTAACTTCAAACGGCAGTATAAAATTTTATGATAAACAGACAGGGCAACTTTCTGATTATACATTAAAATACAACAAAGACATTCAAGAATTTACAATAGACAAATTAGGAAATATCGTAATTATTGATAAGGATAATTCTATTAAAAAATATGTCGAACAAAATCAAACTTGGGAGTTAATAAAAACTGTTAAAGAAAATTTATATGGAATACTTTTTGATAGTAAAAATCAATGTTATGGAATTACTGAAAATGGAATATTAAATATTCAAACAAACAAAACTTATTATTCAAGTAAATCGCTTAATCATCAAATTCATTACAAAAACAAATGGGGAAAACCATATTGTTATTACATTGACAAATCTGACAAAATTTGGTTAGGTTTTGGTTATGGAGAATGGGGTGGAAATTTATTTGTTTTTGAAACGGTAAGTAATAATTTTCTAACACCTAAACTTGATACTTTTAATATTGCATTGTGGCCTATCAAATCTTTTTTTGAAGATAACGAATACACTTACTTATCATCAGGACTTCAACATTTTACGACAAGCGGAATAATTATAAAGTTTGATAATTTAAAAGCATCAACATTATTAGAAAGTGACACAAAAAATAGCAAATCATCAGTGAAAGACAGCACAAATGTTTGGACAGCGGGAGAGTATATTGGTCCATCAACTTACAACAAGTTCAACAACTCAATTTATTTTTATTCTCAGAATGGAATTTTTAAAGGCGAAATATCAAAAGATTTATCACAACTTGAAAATTGGGAAAATATTTTAAAACCTAAACTTCATTGGGAAAGTGGGCAACGAGATGCTATTGGCTCGCCAATGAATGTTTTAAAACTTATAATTGTTGATAAAGATAAATTTGTTTTTCTAACACAAAACGATGGAATAGGTTTTTATAATGGGAAAAAACTAATAATTTTAAACTAATAATATTTTAATAAATAAAAAAAAATTATGTCAGACACAAAAAAATTTACAACCATTGTTCCCGAGGGGCAACTCGCGGACAAATGGAGCAATTACAAGGCGCATCAAAAACTTGTAAACCCTGCTAACAAACGCCGCCTCGATATTATCGTGGTCGGTACAGGTTTGGCAGGCGCGTCTGCTGCCGCTTCGCTTGGCGAACTTGGGTTTAACGTGCTGAGTTTCTGCATTCAGGACTCGCCGCGCCGCGCCCATTCTATCGCTGCGCAAGGAGGCATCAATGCTGCGAAAAACTATCAGAACGACGGCGACTCTGTCTATCGTCTGTTTTACGACACTATCAAGGGCGGCGACTATCGCGCTCGCGAGGCAAACGTCTATCGTTTGGCTGAGGTGTCGAACAACATTATCGACCAATGCGTGGCGCAGGGCGTGCCTTTTGCGCGTGAATACGGCGGTTTGCTCGACAACCGTTCGTTTGGCGGCGCGCAGGTTTCGCGTACTTTCTACGCAAAAGGTCAAACAGGACAACAGTTGCTGCTTGGCGCATATTCCGCCCTCAGCCGTCAAATCAGCAAAGGCAGCGTGAAAATGCACACGCGCTACGAAATGCTTGACGTGGTGGTTATCGAAGGACGCGCGCGCGGCATTATCGCAAGAAATCTGCGCACAGGAAAAATTGAAAGATTTTTCGGACACGCCGTTGTGATTGCCACAGGCGGTTACGGAAACACGTTTTTCCTCTCCACCAACGCAATGGCATCAAACGGCTCTGCTGCTGTTCAGATTTACAAAAAAGGCGCGTATTTTGCAAACCCCTGTTATGCGCAAATTCACCCGACCTGTATTCCTGTTCACGGCGAATCGCAGTCGAAACTGACGCTGATGTCGGAGTCGTTGCGCAATGACGGCAGAATTTGGGTGCCGAAGAAAAAAGAAGATGCTGAGGCAATTCGCGCAGGCAAACTCAAACCGACCGATATTGCTGACGATGACCGCGATTTCTATCTCGAACGCCGTTACCCCGCTTTCGGAAACCTCGTTCCGCGCGATGTCGCCTCCCGTGCTGCAAAAGAGCGTTGCGATGCAGGTTTTGGAGTGAATAATACGGGCTTGGCGGTTTATCTCGACTTCAAATATGCTATCGAGCGTTTGGGCGAGGCAACGGTTAAGGCGCGTTACGGCAATCTTTTCCAGATGTACGAAAAAATTGTTGATGAAAATCCGTACAAAACCCCGATGATGATTTTCCCAGCCATTCACTATACAATGGGCGGAATATGGGTTGATTACGAACTGCAAACGTCAATCAAAGGACTTTTTGCTATCGGCGAGGCAAATTTCAGCGACCACGGCGCAAACCGTCTTGGCGCATCTGCATTGATGCAGGGCTTGGCTGACGGCTATTTTGTGTTGCCTTATACAATTCAAAATTACTTGGCAGACCAAATTCAAGTGCCGAGAATTTCTACCGATGCGCCCGAATTTTTGGAGGCGTTGAAAGATATTGATAAAAAAATCAATAAACTGATGTCAATTCAAGGCAAACGCAGCGTAGATTCCATTCACAAAGAACTCGGCATTGTAATGTGGGACTTTGTTGGAATGGCGCGTACCGAAGAGAGTTTGAAAACCGCTATCGAAAAAATCAAGGCAATCAAAAAAGAATTTTGGGCAAATGTTTATATCCCCGGCAAAGCAGACGACCTCAACGGAGAACTTGAAAAGGCGTTGCGCCTCGCAGATTTCCTCGAAATCGGCTATCTGATGGCACTTGACGGACTTAACCGCGAAGAGAGTTGCGGCGGACATTTCCGTGAAGAATACCAAACGCCAGACGGCGAGGCATTGCGTCAAGATGACAAATTTTCGTACGTTTCCTGTTGGAAATACACCGGCGACGACTCCGACCCCGAATTGCTCAAAGAAGATTTAACTTACGAATTTACTGAACGCAAACAGAGGAATTATAAGGAGTAATTCACGTTAAAACGTGGTTTTTATTACACAGAGTTCGCAGAGAAGACACAGAGAACCACAGAGAAAAATTTATTTTTCTAACTCTGTGAACTAAAAAATATAAGAAAACAGGATTTTTTGTTTGTAAAAAACATAAAAATATCTCTGTGAAACTCTGTGTCTTCTCTGCGAACTCTGTGTAATAAAAACAAATTCCACAGGAATTAATTATCGTGTGTTTTGGCTATACATAGTTTAACTTATATTAAAAAAAAATATGGAATTTGATAACGAAACAGGTTTAATAATCGGCTGTGCCATAGAAGTACATAAACAACTTGGTCCCGGAATGCTCGAATCGGCATACGAAGCGTGCTTGTCTTATGAATTACGGCAGGCAGGTTTTGATGTAAAGCAACAAGTTCCTATACCTGTTGTGTATAAAGATGTGCATTTAGATTGTGGTTATCGAATTGATATATTGGTTAATAATCGTGTAATTATTGAACTTAAATCTGTTGAATTTTTAGACAAAGTTCACGAGGCGCAAGTGCTTACATATATGAAATTTGCCCATAAAAGAAAGGGGCTTTTAATAAATTTCAATGTAAATATTCTGAAAAATGGCATTAAGAGATTTGTTATGTAAAAAATCTCTATTAAACTTTATGTAATAAAACTAAAAAAAATATTTAATTTTATAAAATAAATTCTTATACAAGTAATATCTTATTGATTTTTAGCATTTTAAATATTAATTAACTTTAAAAATTGTTGGTTGCAACCGACAAAATAAGATAAAAATTGTTGGTTGTAACCGACAAAATAAAACAAAAATTGTTGGTTATATCCGACAAAATGATTGCCTTTGCAGCGACAAAAAAATAAAGATTATGCAAACATTAATTGACAAATCGAAAACAAAAATTGCGCGGACAAATATGGATTTTGTGCGCAATTACATTTCCGATTTCGAGTGGGACACGCCGCTGATTGGCATTCGCGGCGCACGAGGAATTGGAAAGACCACTTTGTTGCTGCAATATATCAAGCAAAAATTACTGCCCGAAATTGATTCGGTGCTGTATGTCAGCTTGGACGATATTTGGTTTAGCGACAACCGTTTGGTTACGCTCGCCGACAAATTTGTGAAAGAGGGCGGAAAATATCTCTTCCTCGACGAAGTGCATAAATACCCCGATTGGTCGGTGGAAATCAAAAATATTTATGATGATTTTCCCGAACTGAAAGTGGTTTTTACAGGTTCGTCGCTGCTTGAAATTCTTAATTCACGCTCCGATTTGAGCCGCCGCGCCATTATGTACGAAATGCAGGGCTTGTCGTTTCGCGAATATCTGAATTTGGAACTCAAAACAGATTTTCCGATATTTTCGTTGGACGATATTTTGAAAAACAACTTTGATATTTCGCAGGATATTTTGCAGAAAATCAAACCGTTACAATATTTTGAGAAATATCTGAAAAAAGGATATTACCCGATTTTTCGCGAAAGTGCAAAACTTTATTACACCAAAATAACGGAAGTGATAAATACAATTCTCGAAGTGGAATTGCCGCTTTTGCGCAATATCAGTCCTGCTTATGTGCAGAAAATCAGGCAGTTGCTGTATGTTATCAGCGAGTCGTCTCCGTTTATTCCGAATATTTCAGGTTTGAGTGCGCGAATTGGCATAAATCGCGAAACGCTGCTCACTTATTTGTTCAATATTCACGAGGCGCAACTGATTTTTGAGGCGTATCAAGATGTGAAAGGCGTTACGCAACTGCAAAAGCCCGACAAAGTTTTTATGGAAAACTCAAATTTGATGTACGTTTTGCGCGGCGATACAGTAGATATTGGCAATGCGCGGGAAACATTTTTTGCCAATCAACTAAAACAGAGCCATTTAGTAGAATTGGCAGGCAAAAGCGATTTCCGCATTGACGGAAAATACACTTTTGAAGTAGGCGGCAAAAACAAAGGAGATGAACAGATTACAGGAACACAAAACGCTTTTTTAGCGTTGGACAATATCGAATATGGACACAAAAACCGTATTCCGCTGTGGATGTTTGGGTTTTTGTATTGAGAATAATTTTAGTTAATTTTTAACAATAAAGAATGAAATATTACCTTTTTTTAGATGAATCAGGCGACCAAAATTTAGCAAATTTTAACCCAATTTTTCCAATTTTTACTTTATGTGGAGTAATTGTTTCCGAAGAAAATTACAGAAAAATGGAGAAAGATGTTTTTGAATTAAAACAAAAATTTTGGAACAGCCAAGACACAATTTTACATTCGCGCGATATTCGTAAGTTTCAAAACAACTTTGAAATTTTTTTCGATATGGAAAAGAAAAAGGAATTTTATTATGATACCAATCGCATTATGAGCGAAAACGACTATACGATTGTAACTTGCAGCATTCTCAAAGAGCCGTATATTCGCAAATACGGGCGGCTCGGCGATGTTTATGGTTTGTCGCTTTCGTATATTATTGAACGGGTTGTTACTTATTTAGAAAAACAGAAAGTGCCTGATATTGAATTAGTTGTAATTGCCGAAATGCGAGGCAAAAGCGAAGATAAAAATTTACTGAATTATTATAATGAACTGTTAGATAGAGGAACGTATTTTGTTAATTCACAGAGAATTAAGAAGTTTTTCAAGAAATTTGACTTTCGCAGCAAAAAAGATAATATTGTCGGTTTGCAGATTGCAGATTTGGCTGCTTACCCGATAGCAAATTATGCTCTTTCGCCCAAAATGGTTAATTTCGCGTTTGATATTCTAAAACCAAAAATTTATGCAAAAAATGATAAAATGCACGGCTTGAAAATACACCCATAACGAAAAAGAGAGTCGATTTTGCAACCCTCTTCCGATCGGGGACACCCCCATCCATTTTTATGCTGCAAAGATAATACATTATTTTTATATGTGCAAATATTTTTAATGTTTTTTATAAAAAAACTTTTACAAAACAAATAAACAACTGAAAATCAATTAGATAATATAATAAAAATAATTTTTAAACACTAAAAAAATTTATGTCAAAATCAATTAACATTAAACTGAGGGTTTGGCGGCAGGCAAGTCCCAAAGCCAAAGGAGCATTTGAAAACTACGAACTGAACAATGTCCCAACCGACAGTTCTTTTCTCGAAATGATTGATATGCTCAACGAACAACTCATTGCCGAGCGCAAAGAGCCGGTTACATTCGACCACGACTGCCGCGAGGGAATTTGCGGTATGTGTTCGCTCTATATCAACGGACACCCGCACGGACCAGACCAGGAGGTAACAACCTGCCAACTGCATATGCGCAAGTTCCACGATGGCGAAACTATCACTATCGAGCCGTGGCGTTCAAGGGCTTTTCCTGTTATCAAGGACTTGATGGTTGACCGTCAGGCGTATGATAAAATTATGCAGGCAGGCGGTTACGTTTCGGTGAATACAGGCGGCGTGCCAGATGCAAACGCCATTCCTATTGCCAAACCGATAGCAGACGAGGCAATGGACGCGGCATCGTGTATCGGCTGCGGAGCGTGTGCGGCGGCTTGTAAAAACGGCTCGGCGATGCTCTTTGTAGCAGCCAAAGTGTCGCAACTCGCGCTGTTGCCGCAAGGAAAAATCGAGGCAGCAAAACGCGCCAAAGCGATGGTAGCCAAAATGGACGAACTCGGTTTCGGCAACTGCACCAACACCGGTGCCTGCGCCGCCGAATGTCCCAAAAGCGTATCGCTTACGCACATCGCAAGATTGAACAGAGAATATTTGTGCGCTAAGTTCAAGGACTAATGACTGCGAACACTAACAGGGTTTTAAAACCCTGTTAGAGTTTAATTTTAACAAACAAAAACATTATGAAAAGAATTTTATTTATTGTTATTTCAGCACTTTTTGTTTGCAATATTTTTGCTAATATTAACTACATTGATATTAACAAAATTAGCAAAGACAAAAAATATATTGATGCTTTTGATAATATAAAAAATAATCAAAATTATTATGCCATTTGGTATTATGAATGGAATTTTGATATTTCAAAAGAAGATATTGTAAACAATTTGAAAAAAGAGTTTGACAATTTTTCATCTATTAAAAGCAAAAATATTGAACTATATTTATTGCTTGGCGATATTGCGCATTTTCTGTACAATTTAGAGGTTTCGGAATATAACAATATTGCTGTTGAAAACTACAATCAAGCAATCAAACTTAACCCTAACGAATACAGAGCATATTGGTTTATGGCTACTCATTATTCACAAATGGGCAATTCAGTTCAAGCAATGGAAAAT
>JAISKN010000349.1 GCA_031260925.1 Prevotellaceae bacterium
GAGTTACGCTTGGTGTTATATTTTTATCTTTTTGAGGCATAAAACTTCTGTTATATTTAATTGCAAAATTATAAAAAAATAGTTGTTATAAAAAACTTACAAAGTTTATTTACTAACAAAAACAGACTATTTTTCTTTGCAAATCTGAAAGCCGAATTTTTTAATTCCGACAAGATTGTCAGTGCGCATTAAATGCCGAATTTTGTAGGTGTATTTACCTGAGGAATAGAACTTTACGTTTTGTTTGTAAATAAAATTGTTGTCGTAATAAGAGCCGATGCCTTTTCCGCGCCAACGTCCATAATCATCTATAAAATAGACACTTACGGTATCGACAAAAATTGTGCCGTTATTTTCTTTTTCAATTTGCAGCCACAGATTTTGTCGCGGAAAATCTTCTGTATTGCGCACCAAAAAATCAAGTTCATAACTTGAAATTGTGTCCGAAATTTCAAAATTGAACGTAAAAACGCTGTCTTTACTCCAACTCGAAATGTCGTTATATTCACTGTAAATCACATTTTTATTACACGAAAAAAATAAAAATGCGGAAAGAAGTATTAATAAAGTTTTTTTCATAAAGTTTTATTTTTTTGCAAAAGTACAAAATTTTTCAATATGTTACATAAAAATATCACACCGTGTCATTGCGGGCTTGACCCGCAATGACACCTGCTTTTGATTTTTTTGTCAATTATTAAAAGTTACCTTGTGTCTCATATCTAATATCTTGTGTCTAATTTTCACTTGTAAATCAAAAAAATGCTTGGTTTTTTGTGAAAATCGAATGAAATTTTTTTCCAATCGCTGACTTTTAAGGTTTTTATAAATTCGTTTTCTGTTGTTAAAAGGCAGGCAACGCAAAGTTTGGTGTTTGGTTTCAAGTTTCCGATAATGTCCTGCACAAGTTGATTGTTGCGGTAGGGTGTTTCAATAAAAATCTGCGTTTGATTTTCACTTAAAACTCTGTTTTCCAGCATTTTAAGTTTGTGAGTTCGCTCTTTTTTGTCAATGGGCAAATAGCCGTTGAATGCGAAATTTTGCCCGTTGAAACCGCTCGCTATCAGCGAAAGCAAAATTGACGAAGGACCAACCAGCGGCACAACTTTTATTTCGTTTTTCTGCGCCGCCTCCACCACCGCCGCGCCAGGGTCGGCGATGCAGGGACAGCCCGCCTCCGAAATTATGCCGACATCAAAGCCCTCTAAAAGCGGCTGCAAAAATTCGTCTGTCTGCAACAGGTCTGTGTGTTCGTTGAGTTCCGAAAAATGCAGGTCGTCAATCACAATTTCCCTGTCAATTTGTCTGATAAACCGCCGCGCCGTGCGCAAATTTTCCACAATAAAATATCTCAACCCTTTTACAACAGCCGAATTGTAATCAGGCAAAACATTTTTTAAATCTCCTTCGCCGAGCGTTGTCGGAATTAAATACAAAGTTCCTTTCATCTGTTTATTTTTGTTATGTATTGTGATGAATAGAGATGTGTTGTTTTCATAATTGTAGATATTTTTAACGCTAAGTCGCTAAGCCTCAAAGACGCTAAGATAATTTTTAAAAAAACTTTGCGACTTCGTGTCTTTGCGCCTTTGCGTTCAAAAAATTATTTTAATATAAAGTCAAATATTTAAACTTCAGACTGTTACAATTCATAACTACAAATAACTACGCATAACTATTTACCACATTTTTCAGCGTGATAAGACGACCGCACCAACGGCGCGCTTTCCACAAATTCAAAGCCTTTTTGCAACGCAACTTGCTTGTACTCAGCGAATTTGTCGGGGTGAATATAGTCCGCTACTTCGAGATGCTTTTTTGTCGGTTGCAGATATTGCCCCAAAGTGAGCACTTTGCAGCCGACTTCGAGCAGCGAGTCCATTGTTTCAAAAATCTCATTTTCGGTTTCGCCCAAACCGAGCATCAAACCGCTTTTTGCACGAATATTTCTCTCGGAAATATGACGAAGAACTGCCAAACTTGTTTCAAATTTTGCCGCGCTGCGCACGCTTGGCGTTAGGCGAAAAACGGTTTCAATATTGTGCGCAATAGTATTTGGTTTTGTATCTATCACTTTGTCAATCAATGTTTTATCTCCTTTGAAATCGGGAATTAGAGCCTCAATTTTAACGTTAGGGTTTTCCTCTTTTATCTTCAAAATGCAGTCTGCCCAATGTTGCGCCCCAAAATCTGCCAAATCGTCCCTGTCAACCGAAGTCAGCACAACGTAGCGCAAATTCATCGTTTTTACAGCGTTTGCGATATTTTTCGGCTCGTCAGCATTTGGCGGTAATGGCTTGCCTGTCAGCGTGTTGCAAAATTTGCACGAGCGGGTACAAATATCGCCCAAAATCATAAAAGTAGCCGTGCCGCTATTCCAGCATTCAGCCAAATTCGGACAACGCCCACTAACGCAAATTGTGTGTAAGTTGTTGGTTTTTAACGTCTTATTAACAATCGAATAGTTATTATCACTCCTAAAATCAATTTTTAACCATTCGGGTTTTTTCGTTCTGCTGATTTGGTTATTTGTTGATTTGTTGATTTGTTGGGTTTCAAACATTGATTTTTTATTCTTAAAATTTTTGCAAAAATAATTATTTATTTTAAAAACACCAAAATAAAACTTATAAATATTCTTGCGTTCAAAAAAAGATAATTTTTTATATAAAAGTTCTAAAAAAAATGTAATTTTGCACTTTGTAATTTTTTAAGTTAAAATATTACTCTAAATAATTAAATCAAAATATTATGATAAATATCAAAGAAGTAAAAACCAAGCGCGAATTAAAGAAATTCGTGAAATTTGGTACGGACTTGTACGAGGGCAACCCATATTTTTGTCCGCCGCTCGTTTTTGACGAGATGAATACATTTAACCCGAAGAAAAATCCTGTTCACGAATTTTCGCAACACGTTATGTATCTGGCATTTAAAGACGATAAAATTGTCGGCAGAATTTGCGGAATTATCAACGAAAAAGCAAATGAGGCGTGGAATGTTAAACGGCTGCGTTTCGGCTGGTTTGATTTTATTGACGACTTGGAAGTGTCGAAAACATTGCTCGATGCCGTAAAAAAATGGGGAAAAGAGCGCGGAATGGAGGAGATGAACGGACCTGTCGGCTTTACCGATTTTGACCATCAGGGCTTGCTAATTCGCGGTTTTGAGTACAACGCGCCAATGGCGAGCCTCTACAATTATGAATATTATCAGAAACATTTTGAGGCTTACGGCTTGCAAAAAGATGCCGACTGGATAGAATATCGGGTGTTTATTCCCGAAAAAGTGCCTGATAAAATGGTGCGCGTGGCAAATATTGTGCAGGAAAAATACAAACTCAAAGTTGCCAAAGTGCGCAGTGCCAAAGAGTTAGTTAAGCGTTTCGGCTACACTTTCCTTGACGTGATTGACGAGGCGTACAAGCCTTTGTACAACTATCAGCCGCTGACCGACAAGCAGAAAAAATATTACTGCGATATGTATTTTCC
>JAISKN010000088.1 GCA_031260925.1 Prevotellaceae bacterium
GAGCCGCGATAGTTCATTACGGCTTTGCGGTCGTAATAAACTGAGGCGTTGTTTGCCATAGCAACAATACTGTTGTTGTTTCCGTTTTCATTCCAAAGAATTTTTACATCAACATCAATTTTTGTTTTGTCTGCATAACCACTGCCCGATATTTGACTGCAACCGCCTTGCGGATTTGGGAAATTATTATTGCCTGTATTTACAACAATAATGGGCAAGTTTGAAGTCAGATTTCCGTTTAAATAATTGCTTGTGGGCGCAGCATTTGCGGTAATAATTATTTCGTTGGAATAATATGCTGCGGCATTGCCTGCAAAGACAATTTTGCAGCGGTAAGTTCCTGCCATAGAGGGACGTATGTTGTTGTTGTTGTAATTTTTGCCTGTGTAGGTAACAAAATCTGCGCCGCCGACTGATTTTACCTGCCACAAATACGAACTGACACTGCCAAGAGTGGAATTTGTGCTGCTAACTCTCAATGCTGCAAAGTTAGAGCCGTTTGTAAAAAGGTTTGTTCTGCCTGACGAACTGATAGTAACATCTGAAAAAATAGGCACTACGCCGTAGTTATTTGTGTTGAGGCGGTGGTCTACCGAATTGCTAAAAGTATTGATTTGTGCAACACGAATATTTGCTGTAGAATTTCCCTGATTAATGCCGAGTTCCATTTTTACAGTGCTTGAAACTGTCAAATTGCTAATGCCAAAATAAGACAAAGGCAAACTTGCCTCAAGCAGATAACCTGTCGGCGTATCTTTCATATAAAAACTGCCGCCTGTGTCGGTTTTGCCGTATCGCCGCATAACAGCCGTATTTACTACATAACCGAACCCTATTTGATTTGCCGTATTTCCATTGTCTGATGCGATGTAAATTTCCACAGCATCGCCATTCCAATAGTTGTTGGCGGTTGCATTTCCCCATTTGTTGTTGTCAATAACTTCTATGAGGTAATAAAAATTGGCATTGTCGGACATAACTCGCCAAGTACCTGCGGGATTGTTGGTTGGAGTGCCAACAGAGGTAACTTTATCTATCGTAAAAGTCGGCACATTATTCCACACAGCATCTATTGTGCCGTCAATAGTGGGCGGAGTGGAAGTTAGAACAATGGAATTGGAAAAAGAATTTCCTGCGCAAGCACATAAGAAAAGCGTTGCGCAAAGCATTTTTTGGACTGTGTGTTTCATAATATTTTAAAATTTCTGTAAAAAAAATCGTACAAAGATAGTGATAAAAAATTAGAATTTTAGCGATAAGTAGTATAAATATTTTAATGTTATATTTTTTGCCCCTACATTTGCGGGCGACCACCGCCTTCGCCGCCACCGCGACCACCTCTGCCCGTAGGAGTAGGTGTAGCCTCTGAGGCTGTCATTCCTGAGAACTTGCTGATTTTCCAAGTGAGCGTTGCCAAAAAGTACGATTGCAGCGTGTTTGATTCCGAATATTGAATGTAGTTGTCGCCGATTGTCTGCACTATGTTTTGTTTTTGATGCAGAATATCAAAGCATTTGAGCGACAAATTCAGCGATTTTTTAAGAAATGCCTTGTCGATGCTGGCGTTCCAAATGATTTCGTTTTTACTGAAATTTTTGTATCCGCTGCGCGTGGTAAAATTAACATCAGTAGAGATTGTAAAATCGAGCGGCAGGCGCACAAGTACGTTGCCTGTGGCAGTCATATCGTGCGTTACGGCATTCTCTTTTGTAAAGTTGTTCCAAGTGTTTGTGTAGCGGTAGTTGCCTTTTGCGCCCACTTCGAGCCAGTCGTTGTTGTATGAAAGCGAAAGCAGTTCCGAAAAATTGTAGTTGTCAATCGCGTTCTCGTAGCCGAGCGGCAGATTGGTAATATCGTCTATTTCAGTCATATCTCTATCAGCAGTGTAACCGTAACGCCGCGCATATCCGCCGCGAGTGCTGGTGCTGAAATTAATTTTCTTTTTGAAAATCGGCATATTAAAAGTAATTCCCGCGTTAAAATTTATCGGCAAATTTTGTGCATTAACCGTCTGTGTATATTCTTTTCCGCCATATCCGCCATAAACAAGAATTGTGTTTGAAACCAGCGCGTCTTGAACTAAATTTGCGTTTAACATAACATTTAACGAGGAGGCATTTTTGCTGCTGTAACGGTTATAATTCAACATCAAAGAGTGATTAAAAGCAGGGTCAAGGTCAGGATTTCCGATTGTTTCGTTCATCAGATTTGAGTTGTCTTTTACTGGTTGCAGTTGATTTACAGACGGTTGCGTGGTACGTCCGCGATAATTTATTCTGATATTGTGTTTTGTATCAAAATTATATTGAAATCTGAATGTCGGCGAGTAGTTTATCACATCGTCATTAACAAAATTTCTGTTTCTGCCATCGCCGTAATTTACAAAATTGTACTGTTGGCTCGGCTCAATGTGAAAACCTGCTGTCAAATTATATTTTGCCTGCATAAATCTGTAATTCAACTCAAATGTTTCGCTAAAAAACTGATTTTTAATTGTATTGCTGTAAATAGAATCATAAACTGTGTAATCTGTTCCGTCATAGTTGCTTTGCGCTTTTTGGGAATTGGAAAAATTGCCTTTGAACCCCGCTACAATCTCCAACAGATTTTGCTTGTTCCACAGCGGCTCTACCCACGACAAACGCAGGTCAGCACTGTAATTCTGCGATGTTTGAATTGTCTGTTGATTGAGCGTAGTGTCGGCAAGAATGCGAGAAACGCCATTTTGCCCTTTGTTGTAACTTGTGTTGTCGCTGCCCGAAAGGTTGCCCGCCAAACGCGCCGTAAAAGTTCTGCCGATGCGGTTCTGCGATTTAAAATTGTACATTGCCGTAAAACCGCCGTTAAGCGAATTTTTAGTACCTTCATTACGCGAAAAACCGCTGCTCATAAGCATTGTGTCGTTGGAAATGGAGTAGTCCTGATTTTTGTAACTTGTTGTATAGTTGTAGCCAATATTAGGCTGAAAAATAAATGTGTTGCTGCTGTCTTTTTTCCATTCAAGTTCAAATCTGGCATTTATTGAGTAAAAGTCTGTTAATGAAAGAGTTGTATCTCTGCGGTGGCTTGAGCCGTTTTCCAAAAAAGTCTCTTTGTCGGCTTTGGTGTCGGAGTTGTTTGCTGAGTGGTTGAAGGTAATATCGCCGCCGACAGTGAGTTTCGGGTTGATATATGTAGAATTATTTATGCCGATATTTTGGCTTGATGTGATGCCGTTGCCGCCGCCGACACCTCCGCGTCCGCGAGAACTGCGCACGTTATTGGTGTTGTTTGCACCAGCAGTAATGGCAGTTTGGGTGTTGTTGTTGATAATATTTACAAAAGCGTTTGAGTTGTATCGAAAATTATCGTTAAAATTCCACTTTTGCCAATCTGGTTTTGCTCTCAAAATATCGCTGCCCACACCAGCCTCGATATTGCCGAATACGCCGCGTTTTTTGTCCGCCTTAAAAGTGAGGTTGATAATGCGCTCGGTGTCGTCATCTTCAAAGCCTGTGAGTTGCGCCATTTCCGATTTCTGCTCAATTACCTGCACTTTGTCAATCAATGCAGCGGGAATGTTTTTTGTCGCCATTTCGTTGTCGCCGTCAAAAAACTTTTTGCCATCAACGCGAATTTTGGTAACTTCCTGTCCATTAACAGTGATTTTGCCGTCAGAGGAGATTTCCACTCCCGGCAGTTTTTTCAAGAGGTCTTCCAGCACGGAGTTTTCGGCAAGCCTTATTGTGTTGGCGTTAAACTCGATTGTGTCGCCTCTCATCACTACCTGTACCGCTCTGCCTTGCACCACAATTTCTTTGAGTTGCTGCGAATCTTCCTGCAAAACAAGCGGTTTCAAAGTCAGATTTTCGGTTTTCACTTCAATAGTTTGATAAACTGTTTGATAACCAAAAAAGCGAATTTCAAGCAAATAATTGCCCGAATTAACGTTATTTAACGCAAAAATTCCTTCGGAATTTGTTGTTGCTCCGTTGATAAGTGCGCTGTCGGCAACGTTCAGCAACCTTACAGTTGCGCCTGCCATTTCAGAATTATTACTGCCGTCAATCACTTTCGCCGAAATCGAATATTGAGCATAAATCGCTGAAAACGAAAAGTTTAGCAAGCAAAGCAAGAGTAGTTTTTTCATATTTTTTAAAATTTGTTTAATATTTTAGACAAAAAAATTGGGGCAAAGTTAAAAAAAATAATCAAAAAAATAGATAAAGGCATTTTTAAAATAAAAAACAGGTGTCATTCCCGCGCAGGCGGGAATCTCCCTGTTTCGTTGCAGTAAGGGGATTCCCGAGTTCCCCGCCTACGCGGGGACGGGAATGACACCTGTATCTGTTTTTTTGGGAAAATGTTGAGGTGTTTTTATCAATTATTAATTAATCTGTAAGTTATAGGCAAAGTAAAAAATACTCTTACTTTTTTGCCATCTTTTTCCCCTGCCTCCCATTTCGGCATTAATTGTATTAATCGAACAGCCTCTTTATCACCATCGGGGTACAATTTTTTTATAACTTCAATATTGGTAATGCTGCCATCTTTTTCTACAATAAATTGACAGGTTACTCTGCCTTGTATGCCTCTTTCCATCATTGACAAAGGGTACCTAATATTGTTATTCAGAAATTTGTACAATTCCTTTTCGCTGCCTGGAAATCGCGGCATTTTATCAACAACTCTCCATACTGTGTCATTGTCGATTATTTCAAAATCTGGTTGAGAAGAAATTTGCTGTTCGTTATAAACAACATTGATGTTTGAATAGTAGTCAATTTTTGGCTTTTTAGCATTTGCCGTTGCCGCTACGCCGAGAATTACAGCGCAAATAAAAAATTTAATAAGATTGTTTTTCATAATGATTGGTTTTTTATAAATTAATGTTTTGCAAAGTTAATAAAAATTTTAATACAACAAAAATTGCAGAATTTTTTTGTACTTTTGTGCAAAAAATTACAAAAGAATGATTAAGGCATCAAATATTACAAAAAGTTTCGGGTCGCTGCAAGTGCTGAAAGGCGTTGATTTGCAGATTGCCGAAAAAGAAATCGTTACCATAACAGGCGCAAGCGGCGCGGGAAAAACCACACTTTTGCAAATTCTCGGCACTTTGGACAAAGCCGACAGTGGAATTATTGAAATTAATGGCGTGAATATCAATAAATTAAACTCCAATTCGCTGTCGGAATTTCGGAACAGAACAATCGGTTTTGTGTTTCAGTTTCACCAACTTATGCCCGAGTTTTCCGCTGTGGAAAACGTAATGATGCCTGCGCTGATTTCGGGTGAAAGTTTTAAATCTGCCGAAATCAAAGCAAAAAAACTGCTTGATTTTCTGCAACTTTCGCACAGATTGCAGCATCGTCCAGCCGAACTTTCCGGCGGCGAAAAGCAGCGCGTTGCCGTTGCCCGCGCCCTGATAAATACGCCGAAAGTGATTTTTGCAGACGAGCCGTCAGGCAGCCTCGACAGCAAAAACAAAGCCGAACTGCATCGGCTTTTCCTCGACCTCCGCGACAACTTCAACCTCACAATCCTAATCGTTACCCACGACAGAGAACTCTCCTCTTTCGCCGACAGAAACCTCGTAATGTCAGACGGAATGTTTGTTTGACAGAAGACAAGTTTTACAAGTATGGAATAATTTTGCAAAAAAATAACCTGCTAAATCTATATAAAAAATAGCAACACTTTTGTCCATTATACCTATTTTTGAAAAAAAATTGTGTTGTATAAAAAAAACGCAGATAATCAAAAAAATTATCTGCGTAAATCTGTTTAATCCGTGTCATCTGCGTGCTTTTGGACAACTCTTATCAAAGTTTTAAATCCTTATTTACTTCTCTTACAGCGGCAGCAGATGCAGCAAATTTTTCTGCTTCTGCGCCTTCGAGTTGCAGGTCAATGATTTGTTCAACGCCGTCTTTGCCGATGATTACTGGTGCGCCGAGGCAAATGTCGCTTTGTCCGTATTCGCCGTTGAGCATTACTGAGCAGGGAATAAGTTTTTTCTGGTCGCACACAATCGACTGAACGAGTGTAGAAACCGCTGCGCCCGGAGCGTACCAAGCCGATGTGCCGAGCAGTTTTGTGAGTGTTGCGCCGCCAACTTTGGTTTCTTCTATAACGTAATTCACTTTTTCTTCGCTCAAAAATTCCGTTACGGCAATTCCGCGATAGGTTGCTCTGCTAATCAACGGCAACATTCCTGTGTCGCTGTGCGCTGCAATCACCATTCCATCAACGTCTGATGCGGGAACTTCCAACGCCTCAGCCAAACGATAGCGGAAACGCGCGCTGTCCAACGCGCCGCCCATTCCAATAACGCGGTTTGAGGGCAAGCCCGAAATTTTCTGCGTGAGATACGCCATTGTGTCCATTGGGTTGGACACCACAACGATAATCACGTTCGGCGAATATTTTACCAAATTATCAACCACGCTTTTCACGATGCCTGCATTTACGCCGACAAGTTCCTCGCGCGTCATTCCCGGCTTGCGCGGAATGCCCGATGTGATAACGGCAACCTGCGAATTTGCTGTTTTGGAGTAATCGCCTGTTACGCCTGTGATTTTGGTATCAAAACCGTTTAATGTGGCTGTTTGCATCAAGTCCATTGCTTTGCCTTCGGCAAGTCCTTCTTTAATATCAACGAGAACAACCTCCGATGCAAAATTTTTAATTGCGATGTATTCTGCGCAACTTGCGCCCACTGCGCCCGCGCCTACTACTGTTACTTTTGACATAATAATATAAATTTTAGATTTGTTATTTACGATTTTAGATTTATGATTGTGTCTGTTTTTTTAACCTGAAATCATAAATCTGAAATTATTTTTTCGGGCGCAAAATTACTCTTTTTTTCTGATAAAATCAAAAAATAATCGGTATTTTTTTATCTAAAAAACAACCATTTTTGTTAAGTGGTAATAAAAAATTAATGTAATATTTTGCAATTTAATTATTTCACGCAAAGAGCGCAAAGTTTTTTGCATTACTTACTTATTTTTTGAAAATAAATCGTGCTGCGTTTTTTGTTAATTCTATACTACTATTTGATAATTTTTGCCTATTTTTATCATTGGAAAATATATAATTTTGTTGCGTTAAATTTTAAATCTAATTATCTGCGCAAATCTGCGTTTTCAGCGTAATCTGCGTTCAAAAAATCATCTAAAACAATGAAGAAATCTGTTTTCACAATGTTAATCATTGCAACATTAGCGGCTTGCAGTCAAAAAGCCGATTTGTACAAAGACGCATCGCAACCTGTCGAAAAGCGCGTTGAAAATCTTTTAAGCCAAATGAATTTGGAAGAAAAAGTCGGACAAATGAACCAGTTTGTCGGGCTGGAACATATGAAAGCGGCGTTGGGCAACCTCACCGAAGAGGAGTTGTACAACAACACCGCCAACGCTTTTTATCCTAACACCTCCGTTGCTGACGTGGAAAATTGGACAAAGCAGGGTTTAATCGGCTCGTTTCTGCACGTTCTCACTATCGAGGAGGCAAATTACCTGCAATCGCTCGCAATGGAAAGCCGCCTGCAAATTCCGATAATTTTCGGCATTGATGCCATTCACGGCAACGCAAACTGTCCCGACAATACGGTTTATGCCACAAATATAAACCTTGCCTGCTCGTTCGATACGGCAATGGCATACACTATCGCCCGACAGACCGCTGCCGAAATGCGCGCAATGAATATGCACTGGACTTTCAACCCCAATGTCGAAGTTGCCCGCGATGCACGTTGGGGCAGAGTTGGCGAAACCTACGGCGAAGACCCATATCTTGTTGGTTTAATGGGAGTTAAGTCGGTTGAGGGTTATCAGGGCAATCTTAATTCCGCAAACGATGTTCTGGCTTGCATCAAGCATTTTGTCGGCGGCTCTCAGCCAGCCAACGGCACAAACGGCTCGCCGACAGATATTTCCGAAAGGACTTTGCGCGAGGTGTTTTTTCCGCCGTTTAAACTTGGCGTTGATGCGGGCGCAATGTCGCTAATGACCGCCCACAACGAACTCAACGGCGTTCCCTGCCACGAAAACGACTATCTTATGAACGAGGTTTTGCGCAAAGAATGGGGTTTTAAGGGTTTTGTGGTGTCCGACTGGATGGATATTGAGCATATTTTTGATGTTCACGCCACCGCCGAAAACTTGAAAGAGGCGTTCTATCAGTCGATTACGGCAGGAATGGATATGCATATGCACGGCATAAAATGGAACGAACTCGTGTGCGAACTTGTGCGCGAAGGCAGAATTTCCGAAAAGCGAATTGACGAAAGCGTGCGCAGAATTTTAACAGTAAAATTTCAACTCGGTTTGTTTGAACAGCCCTTTGCAGATGTTGAAAATTCTATGAAAATCCGTTTGAATGACGAACATCGCCAAACCGCATTGGAAAGCGCAAGAAATGGTATTGTTTTATTAAAAAATAGCAGTTTTCCCGTCATTGCGGCGAAAGCCGCAATCTCCTCAAAACAGGAGATTGCGGGTCAAGCCCGCAATGACACGCCTTTGTTGCCTCTCGATTTTTCAAAATATAAAAAAGTTTTGGTTACGGGCATTAACGCTGATGATGAGAATATTCTCGGCGATTGGAGCGCGCAGCAAAAGCCCGAAAATGTTATCACCGTTCTCGAAGGGCTTAAAATGATTTCGCCCGAAACAAATTTTGACTTTGTAAATCAGGGCTGGGACCCGCGCAATATGGACAAAGCGCAGGTGGAACTTGCAGCGCAAAAGGCAAAATCCGCCGACCTTAATATCGTTGTCGCAGGCGAATATATGATGCGCTACCGCTGGACAGAGCGCACAGACGGCGAGGACACCGACCGCAGCGATTTGGACTTGGTCGGCTTGCAAAACGAGTTAATTCAAAAAGTGGCTGCGAGCGGCAAACCCACAATTCTCATTCTGATAAGCGGTCGTCCGCTCGGCGTGGAATGGGCAGCCGACAATTTGCCCGCAATCGTTGAGGCGTTTGCGCCCGGAATGTACGGCGGGCAGGCGATAGCCGAAATTCTCGCAGGCAAAATCAATCCGTCAGCAAAACTCGCAATCACCATTCCGCGCAGCGTTGGGCAGTTGCAAATGGTTTATAATCACAAGCCGTCAATGTATTTTCACCCTTACGCCGCCTACAAATCGAGCGAGCCGCTGTTTCCGTTTGGGTTTGGGTTGAGTTACACAAATTACGAATATTCGGATTTAAAAATAGAGCCAAGAGCCAAGAGCCAAGAGCCAAGACAGGCAAAGCCCGATTACAAAGTTTCTGTAAAAATCAAAAATACAGGCAATTTTGACGGCGTGGAAATTGTGCAACTCTACATTCGCGACAAATTTAGCAGCGTTACGCGCCCTGTGAAAGAACTCAAAGATTTTGCCCGCGTGCCTCTCAAAGCAGGCGAGGAGAAGACAGTTGAATTTACCGTTACGCCCGACAAACTTGCATTCTACGACAAAAATATGAATTGGGTTGTCGAAAAAGGCGAATTTGAAATTATGGTCGGCAAATCGTCAAAAAACGAGGATTTGCTCAAAGCAACGATTGTGGTTGAATAAAACGCGAACGTTAAACCTGTTAAGTTAAAAAAAACTTAACAGGTTTTTTTTGTTAAATAAAAACATTCGCGCATTAGCGGCTAAAATATTTTTTTCAACCTTACACAATTAAAAAATAAATTTGTACATTTGCAGAAAAATTTGATTATGAATACCGACATTAATTCTTATCGTTTTACCAGCGACACAGAGCCGACTGACGAACAACTTTTTACGATTATGAAAGAGGTTGAAAGCGATGTGCGCCGCGAAAATGCGGAAAATATTTTGCGAATACAGGAGAATATTCAACGAGAATATAGAAATACGCAGTCAATGTTTCAAAAATCATCTTTGAAAATTTAAAATAATTTGTACCTTTGCACTTTCAAAATTCAAAAAAATATGACTTAAAAAACTGAAAATATAACATAAAAATTTAGCGTTAAAAATAGAATTCTAACTTCTGAAACTTCGCAACTTTCAACAGAATTTCTAAAAGAATATACGCTCGCATTGCGGGTTTATGTCTTTTAGAAAGGTAATGCGAAGACCTCAGAAGTGGATGTAAGTCCGCTTTTTTGTTTTTCAAAAATATAACAAAATAATAATCAGCCATTGACGGTTTTGGCAGCCAAAAAGTTTATTGCAAAACTATAAATTGCAAAGTGAAATCTGCAACAACACTCAAAAAAATCTGCAGCGAGAGCAGAAACTCGTAAAAACGGGCAAGGCACTCGCAAAGCCAATCAGAGCGAGAAAAAAAACAAACAATTTTGCGTACCAGATGCACAAATAAGTCCCAAGGGTATGGGCGAAATAAAATGATTAAAAAAAGTTTATTGGTTTTAGTAGCCGTTATCGGCTTTGGTTTAAGTGCAAATGCAGGAGGAGTTAACGCGGCTGTGCAAGCAGGGTTAAATGTAAATTTGAATGTCTCAGATTTGATACCTAATTCGAGTTATTATTTAAAAATAACAAAGAATGGTGATATTGCATACGCCCCTATTTCTTCTTGTCAAATGGCTTTAGAAAAAACTTACGACCTGCTTAAAACGCAAGGTGTTAGTGAAGTAAGAATTATATCAGAGTCGCCTACACTAAATGGAAGTTGTAGAAATAAAACTTACACAAAGTATGATTTAGAAGAAGTTAAGAAAAGACGTGATGGTTGGGCTGGTGGAAAAATATAATAATCTATGAGAAAACTGAAACATTAATTCAAAATTCTTAGGAAGAAAATCGTAAAAAAAACGTAGAATTGAGTTTGTGATTGAATAGTTTTGTAGATTTGTATTTTATTAAATCTGTTAAGTTTTCAGAAACTTAACAGATTTTTTGTTTGCTAATTTTTCATTATTAATTGCTATAAGTTGTTTTTTTTATGACTTATAGCAATTAATAATGATATTTATTTACTTAAACAACTCATTCATAGTGATTTCCGACTGTATATTTCCACTGTACATATTACGTTTTACTCCGTATGTTGTAACAACGGTTGTATGCACTGCTTTTAGAGTTTTGGTTTCGTTGCGAAAAACCTGCTTTTTGTGGCGTAATTTTTCATCTAACTCTTTGTCAATCAGCAATAAATCGTTATAAAATTTCATTTCGCAGAGATTTATTATTTTATCGTTGCGGTCAATTACAAGGTCAATTTGTACATTGTTTTCCGATTTTTTGCTGCGCCATTCCGAAACATTTGTCAGCACTCCTGCAATACCAAGTTTTGCCTTAATCTGTTGTAAATGAGCAAGACAAACAAGTTCAAACGCATATCCGCTCCAAGCCCTGTGTTGCGCATTGTCAATCAGATTTGTCCAAAAATTTTCATCATTATTTTTTATATTGTACAAAAAATTGAAATAGAAAAGTGTGTAAAAATCAACAAGTTGAAATATGCTTTCACGATTTTTTTTACCAAATTCGTAATATTTTCTGATAAAACCGCACTGTTCCAATTCTTCTAACATTCTGGTAGTACCGCCTCCATTGAGCAACCCTGAATTTTTAATAATTTCGGCTCGTGTCAATCCGCAATTTTTTTTGCTCAACATTTCTACAATTTTTATATAGTTTTCCGAATGTTTAAAAAGCGAGGCATATAGATTTGAAAACTCTCGTTTCAGCGTTGCATTTTTCTTAAAAAACAGTAAATCAATATTTTGAACAATGCTGTATTCTTTTTTTATCAAATTCAAATAATAGGGAATACCGCCCAAAATCATATAATATTCGAGAATTTGATGACGTTCTGCATCAATATTATTCTCACAAAAAAAACTTTCACACTCTGCAAGCGTAAATGGCTCTAAATAAAGTTGCTGCGTAACGCGGTTGTGCAGTCCGCCGTGATTTTTCAGAATTTTGCTGATAATCCACGAAGTAGCCGACCCGCAAACAATCAGCAAAATATTAGATTGTGCCGAAGCCCACGAATTCCAAAAATACTCCAATGCCGACACAAAATCGGAGCGGTGCGTGTCCAACCAAGGCACTTCGTCAAGAAAAATAACCTGTTTTTCAGTTGTTTGGTTACATTCAAGCATATCGCGAAGTTGCGCGAAAACATCAAACCACGTTTTTGCTTTCGGGTAGCGCGTTTTGCCGTACAGATTAAGCGATTTTTGGAAATTTTGCAACTGTTTTTTCATATTGCTGTTGGCAAGTCCCGTATGATAAAAAGCAAATTTGTTATGAAAAAACTCTCTGATTAAGAATGTTTTACCTACTCGCCGTCTGCCGAAAATTACCACAAATTCGGGTCTATTTGATTCCAAAAATGAGTTTAACTGTTCCTGCTGTTCTATTCTTCCAATAATTTTCATACACGAATAATTTTTCTGCAAAAATAGATAAAATTAATGATATAAAAAAGTTTTTTGCAGTATTAAATGCTATAAGTCATTTTTTTTATGACTTATAGCAACTAATAAGCGTATATTTTGCGTTTCTTTGTTTTATTTTTTGTTAATTCCGTACCATTCTTTGCTAATTTTTCATTATTTTTATTGTTGAAAAATTTGTACTTTTACCACAAAATTAATCTGCGCAAATATGCGTTTAAAAAAAAATCTAAATCCAATGAAAAAACTCTCTTTTCTTTTAATCTCAATGTTTTTTATTGCCTGTTCTCAAAACAACGCTGTAAAAACCAAAGCCGAATTGCTCGAAGTTCTTAAAAAAACTGCCGAAAAAGGCGAAATTCTCTACGGACATCAGGACGACTTTTTTTATGGTCATTCGTGGGTTGGCGAAAATGGGCGTTCCGACACGAAAGACGTTTGCGGCGCGTACCCTGCCGTTTTGGGCATTGATTTGGGCAAAATCGAGTATAACTCCGAGTTTTCGCTCGACAGCGTGCCGTTTGCTTTTATGCGCGAAAAAATTATCGAACATTGCTCGCGCGGAGGCATTGTCGCTGCCTCGTGGCACGTTGATAACCCAATGACAAACGGCAATTCGTGGGACATTGCCTGCGATACTGTTGTCCGCGCCATTCTCAACGAAACGAGCGAAACGCACGCCGTTTTTATGCAATATCTGAAAAATCTGTCCGATTTTCTGCTGACTTTGAAATACGAAAACGGCGAAAATATTCCGCTCATTTTCCGTCCTTATCACGAAAATTCGGGCAGTTGGTTTTGGTGGGGGAAAAACTTTTGCACCGAAAACGAATATATCGCGCTTTGGCGTTTGACAAAAAATTACCTTGACGCGCGCGGTTTAACCAATCTGATTTATTGCTATTCGCCCAATCTCGGCGCAGACAAAGCCGAATATCTGTCGCGTTATGCGGGCGATGATTTTGTCGATTTGCTCGGTTTCGACATCTATCAGTTTCCGCAGAAAAACGAAAATGGCGAAATTGTCGATTTGGCAGACGGGGTTTATATTGAAAATGTAACGCGCTCTTTGTCGTTTTTGACCGAAATCGGCAAAGAACACAACAAGCCGATTGCCTTTACAGAAACGGGCTGCGAGAGCATTCCCAACCCAAAATGGTGGAGTGAAACGCTGTTGCCTGCAATCGAAAATTTCCCGATATGCTACGTTCTTACTTGGCGCAACGCCCACAACCGCCCCGAACATTATTATTCAACATTCGCAGGCGAGCAGAGCGCAGACGATTTTTTGATTTTTTTTAACAATAAAAAAATCAGGTTTTTGGAATAGATTTTTGTTAATTGTTTGTGGAATAAGAAATAAAATTTGTTCAATTCAAATATTATTTATACTTTTGTCGACTAATCTGCAATCTGATTGCAGATTAGTCGTAATTATATTTAAATAACTTATTATCAATATGTTTTACAAAAGAGATATTGCAAAAGTAAATTTATACCTTTGCACTTTCAAATAATAAAAAAATATGACTTAAAAACAGAAAATATAACATAAAAATTTGGGCTTTGCTCTTATTTTCATACCTTTGATAACTGGTAATTTTCAAAAGCAATAGAAAATAAGTAGAGAAAGTTCGCGTTACGGCGTGAATTTTTCCTCTTATTTACTTGCATAAGTTTTACCAGTACTTCAAAGGTGTAAATACGAAAGAACTATTTACGCTTTTTTGTTTTTTAATATAACCAAATAATAATAATAATCAGCCATTTACGGTTTTGGCAGCCAAAAAGATTAGCATAAAATCTATAAAAATGCAGTGAAACTGCAATAACACTCAAAAAATATGCAGCGAGAGCAGAAACTCGTAAAAACGGGCAAGACACTCGCAAAGCCAATCAGAGCGGGAAAAATAAATTACAAAATCGCGTACCAGATGCACAAATAAGTCCCAAAGGTATGGGCAAATTAAAATGATTAAAAAAAGTTTATTGGTTTTAGTAGCCGTAATCGGCTTTGGTTTTAGTATTAATGCACAAGATTTTTGCGATAAAATTGGAAATCGCATAGAATTTTATCCAGAGGAAGATATGGACAAAAAAGTATCTTTTTTTAATGGAGGAGAAGTTCAGTTAGAAGTAGAAGGAACTTTTATGTTAGGTAAATATAAAGTACAACAATCAACAAGTAGTTCACAGGATTATTTGGTAATAGAATTCCGTGATAAAGGAAAAACTACTCTTTATGGAAAATACTTTCGAGGCGTAACTACTCGGGAGGGAACAGTACAGAGGGCAGCCTATATTCAGATTCTCGGAGTAAAACTTGAAAAATGTAAAAAGAAATAGTATTATGTATCTTCCGTCCTGCTGAATTTGCAATGCGCAAACAATGTAATAAAAACAGCAATAAAAATTTCTTTTACCGCTGTTTTGTTTTTTGCAAAAAATTATATTACCTTTGTGTTGTCATTTTATGATTATCATTTTATGACCAAATTTATAAAATTATGAATAATCCATTCATTACCAACGGTTAAACTCAATAAAAAAAGCCCTGCAAAAACCTTAAAAACTTTTGCGGGGCTTGTATTTCGTTGCAAGTCCGCACTTTTGGCTGAAAGCCAAAAAATAATTTAGCCCAATCGCAAAGCGTAGCGGCGCGTTGGGTATTGGTTGGGTTATTCTTGGTATTTTCGGGTGTTTTTATAACGGCGTAAAAAATTATGCTGCCCTTTCAGGGCGCAAATGGTGGGTGGTATCAATTACCCAATGCGTTGCATTGGGCTGAAATATATTTGGCTTTCAGCCAAAAACTGCAAAAATCTGTTAAGTTTTTTGTTAATTCTGTACCATTCTTTGCTAATTTTACATTATTTTTATTATTAAAAAATTTGTACTTTTACCACAAATTTAATCTGCGCAAATCTGCGTTTTATCTGCGGTATCTGCGTGCAAAAAAACTGAAAATATGAAAAAAATCTTTATTCTTTGTTCTTTGCTACTTGTTCTGAATACAGGTTGCAACGGCGGTCAAACTTCGCCCGAAAACGACACCACTTTTGTCGGCACTCACGGCTTTCTTGCGGTGAAAGGCACTGCGCTGGTAGATAAAAACGGCGAACCGATAGTGCTGCGCGGCGTAAGTTTCGGCTGGCATAATTGGTGGGCGCGGTTTTACAATGCCCAAACCGTTGCCACGCTCAAAAACGATTGGAAAGCGAACGTTGTACGCGCTGCAATCGGCGTTGAGCCGAACGGCGCGCTGCTCAACAACCCCGCGCTTGCCTACCAGTGTATGATGACCGTTGCCGATGCCGCAATCGACAATGATATGTACGTTATCATCGATTTTCACGCGCACAATATCAATCTTGACGCGGCAAAATCGTTTTTTACCCAAACAGCCGCGCGCTACAAAAATTCGCCGAATGTGATTTACGAAATCTACAACGAACCCGATTACGAAACTTGGGCGGAGGTCAAAAGTTATTCTGTCGAAATAATAAAAACCATTCGCGAAATTGCGCCGAAAAGCGTTATCATTGTCGGCTCGCCGCATTGGGACCAAGACGTTGATGTTGCCGCCGCCGACCCGATTTTGAACTACGAAAACCTTATGTATTCGCTGCATTTCTACGCTGCCACGCACAAACAGGACTTGCGCACCCGCGCCGAAAATGCGCTAAAAACGGGCTTGCCGATTTTCGTTTCCGAATGTGCAGGAATGGAGGCATCGGGCGATGGCGCAATAAACATTGACGAATGGAACGCTTGGGTTAATTTTATGGAAGAGCGGAAATTAAGTTATGCAATGTGGTCAATTTCAAACAAAGCCGAAACCTGTTCGATGATAAAAGACGAACAATCGCCTATTTCCGACTGGACAGAAAGCGATTTGAAAGAGTGGGGAAAAATTGCAAGAAATCTGTTAAGGGGAAAAAATTGAAAAAACTTTTGTAAATAAAAAATAAAATCGTAATTTTGCTGTCGAATTTAAAAACAAAAAAATATGGAAAATAATATTGAAATTCCAAAAGGCGAAACATTGGAAGATGTAAAGTTGAGAAAGCAAATTATCAAAATTTTTTATGCTGTATGGAATGCAGCGAACCCTACAAAACAAGTGTATAACGCCGATTTGAAGGACTTTATAAATGTACGTTTTTTGTCTATTAACGAAACCGCCGAATTGGCATCAAAGCGGTATTTATCAACATTTGCAGTTACGCATTATTTTACTGAAATATTGGAACTTTCAAAAGAGATACGGCGTACAAAAGCCAAACAGGAGAATGAAAATCAAAAACGTTTTTCCGAAATAATCGTATTGGAGTATGACAAAAAAGATTTTGGCAAAATAAAATTGACAGCAGGAGTATTGAAAGGCAGCAAACAGAAAATTCAGTATTGCATTACAGCAATAGAAAACGACTGAAAATCAATTAATTATCAGTCGTTTATGTGAATTGCTTAAAAACCCGTCCCGATTTTCCGACAATAGTTATTAAGTAATCATTTCTATTGCAAAATTACAACATTATTTTTTATCAACCAAACAATATTCAATATTTAACATTTTTTATATTTTAATAATTTAAAATAAAATTTTACCTTTGCACTTTGAAAATAAAAAATATGGCATAAAAAACTAAAAATATAACATAAAAAAATTAGCGTTATCGCATTATTGTTTTGGAAATCTCGAAAATTTCATAAGTTCAATATAAGAATAAACGCTCGTGTTTTTACACACGGGCTTATGATTTGAACTTATGGCATTCGAGAGCCACCGAAACGGATTTGTAAGTCCGCTTTTTTTGTAAAAAAAATGAAAGTAAAAAGAATACATATCGGCAATTTGATAAGCGAAAAATTAACATTGCAGGAACGTAATGCAGGTTGGCTGGCGCGGCACATTGGAATGGAAGAGAGTGCCTGCCGCAAAATGCTGAAACGGCACAAAATTGACACTGAACGTATGCAAGATATTTGCTGTGCAATGTCATACGATTTTTTTACTGATTTGTCCCATTCATTGGAATAAAACAGGAAGTTTTTGCCCGAAAAACAGGAAAATTATGTTCATTTTACAGGAATATTATTCCAATATAAAATGGTGATTATTAATAAATTATGTTGTAATTTTGCGAAAGTTTTTTTTCTAACCTACATTTGTCTGCGAAAAGGCGCGGACTTTAAACTAAAATTTTATTATGGCAGAATTTACAGTAAGCGGACGTATGTCTGTGGCTACTTTGAAAAAGAATTTCAAAGAAGAATTTGGTGCAACTTTGAGGGTGTACAATGGAGCAAAATTTGCAGATGAAAAAGCAACGCTTGTCTCACTCCGAAAAGGTGATGCTCAAAAAGGCAGTGCTGACTTTAAAGCAAGCGGTAATATGCAGGTCGGAACTTTCGAACAGAAATTTTTAGATGTGTTCGGCATCAAGGTGCGAATTTCAGAAAAAGATGACCGTTGGACATTGTTAAAAACGGATACTTTATCACAAGTGATGCAATACTCCAAAGGAGAAACAAAGTAACATCTAATTAATGAGAAATTATGGCAAATAAAGTCAGAGTTTTCGGCAAAGCCCAAAACCGCACTGTACAAGGTATTTTCAATGCCTATTTAATTATGTACCCTAACGCTACATTAAAGGATTTAAACCAAGCGTTTCCCCAAGAACTTCGTTGGGCAAAAGATGATTTTCCGCTTTTTGTAGATATGAAAGATGCCCCAAAATTTGATAAAATTATATCAAGAGGCGAGCGCAAAGGCGAAAAAGATAATAAGTTTGATTTTGAATATTTTACAAATGCAAAAGATATTTTTAATCTCAAAGATGGCACCAAAGCGGTAATGCGGCAAATGTGGTGGGAAGAAGCCTATAAGAATGTTGCAAAACACGCTGAACAATACGGCATTGAAGTGGCAAATTTTGAATATCGAGAACCTTTTAGCAAAGGTGAATACAGGTTAGAGTATTTGAATGGCTATGTTCCGCCTGTTTCGGCAAAGAAACAATCGAAATGGTGGTTGTGGCTGTTGTTGGGGCTATTGCTCGTTGGCGGGGCTTTGTGTTTTTTGCTGAAATAAAAAAAGGTTGCAATTATGAGTAAAGAATATTACAGAAAACTTATTGCTGACCATCGGGCGAAAATAGTGAAATTACGCGCCGAACTAACAAAGAAAAAGCAGGATAAGTCAAAGAAAATGAAAGATTTGGCAAATCAAATCAAATCTACAAAAATTGCCTCCAACAAAGAGCGGTATCGGAAACAAAAAATTACCGAAGCGGCTCGGTATGAAAACGAGTTTGATTCGATAAAAAAGAGAATTGAAAGCGAGAAAAGAACGATAGAAGGTTATAAAAAAAGTCTTGCTAATGCAAAATAATAGTATGGATTATATAGAAAAATATTTAACAGATGAACTTCAAAGAAACAGTCAAGAAAAACTTTGACGAATGGCAAAATCGGGGTTTTTGTCAAGATGCCGTTGAGTTAAATAATAATGTCGGCAAAGGATATTTTGATGTTGCCAATCCGCATTTTTTTACAGGCGATATTGCTGCAAAATTAGCATTTGTGCATTTAAACCCAAAACGAAATCAAAAAGATTGGAATAGTAAGTGCAATTATGTTGATTTTGAGGATTATTGGGCAAAATATGCTCAATTTGGTGCAAATACTTATGGCATTAATTCTAAAAGAACGCACAAGTCGCCTTTTGACTTGAAACAAATACGATTTTTAAAACCATTTGGCATTCTTCCTTTTAATGATGATAAATATCACGATTTAGAGATAGTTATTGATAAAAAACTTCAATTAGAACTTGTGCCTTTTGGCTCGCCAAATTTCAATTATTTAGAAATTGACGTTAAAAACCTTAACCCGTTTGTAACTCGTTTGCTCAATCTTTTAATGGAAAATAAAAGAGATTATGTCTTTTTTTGCGGGCGTGTCTTTTTGGAAATTTTAAAAAAGTATATTGTAAAAGAAAAAAGACATTCATTCTATTTAACCAAAAATGATGGAAGTTTAACAAAATCAATATTTGAGGCAATCAATATAAAACTGCAATTAAATAATTCTGAAATAACTGCTTGCATTCTTCCGCAGTATGCAAAACAAGGTTACCCTGTTTCTGAATATGGAAAAGAAGTATTTAACCGCTACGGTCAGTTTTAAAATAATGAAAAATTAAACCTCTAAACCTACCAAATTTCCAAAGCCCCTATTTGTCGCAAGTTTGAGCGAAGCGTAACTTGTGCCTGCAAAACTCAAAAAAGTCTGTCAGCAAAAATATAAAACGATAAACTTTTCCAAAGTTCAAAACTTTGGAAAAGTTTTTTGTTCATTGCAAATTCGCACTTTTGGCTGAATGTCAAAAAATAATTCAGCCCAATCGCAAAGCGTAGCGGCGCGTTGGGCGTTAAATGGAACGGCGTAAAAAATTATGCTGCACTTTCAGTGCGCAAATGGCGGGTGTTGTCAATTACCCAATGCGTTGCATTGGGCTAAAATATATTTGGCTTTCAGCCAAAAAATGCAAAAGTCCTGTTAAGTTTCAAAAACTTAACAGGGCTTTTTTGTTAATTTCATACCACTTTTTGCTAATTTTACATTATTTTTATTCTGCAAAGTTTCGTACTTTTACCGCGCAAAATTCCATAAAAATCAAGTAAAAAATAAATTATGAATTTTAACCAAAGATTAAATCAATTAAAAGAAAATCACGATAAATTTTTGGCTTTAAAAAATGAGCCAACAAGTGATTATAACGGCATTTACGAGCGTTACCAAAATCCGATTTTGACGGCTGCGCACACGCCTTTGACTTGGCGTTACGATTTTGACCAAGCAGCAAATCCATTTTTAATGGAGCGTTTTGGCATCAACGGCACATTCAATGCGGGCGCAATCAAATGGAACGGCAAATATCTGCTCGCGGCGCGTGTGGAAGGCAACGACAGAAAATCGTTTTTCGCCATTGCCGAAAGCCCTAATGGCATCGACAATTTTCGTTTTTGGGACTATCCGATTACAATGCCCGAAACCGAAAATCCAGACACAAACGTTTATGATATGCGGCTGACGGCGCACCAAGACGGCTGGATTTACGGCGTTTTTTGCTCAGAGCGCAAAGACCCTGACGCGCCTGCGGGTGATTTGTCGAGCGCGGTGGCTGCTGCGGGCATTGCGCGGACAAAAGACCTCAAAACGTGGGAACGCCTGCTCGATTTGAAATCGACATCGCAACAGCGAAACGTGGTGCTGCACCCCGAATTTGTATCTGGCAAATACGCCTTTTACACCCGTCCGCAAGACGGATTTATAGACACAGGCAGCGGCGGCGGCATTGGTTGGGCTTTGGTTGATGATATTACAAACGCCGAAGTGAAAGACGAAAAAATCATCAATGTACGCTATTATCACACCATAAAAGAGGTAAAAAACGGCGAAGGTCCGCATCCGATTAAAACCTCAAAGGGCTGGCTGCACCTTGCGCACGGCGTACGAAATTGCGCTGCTGGTTTGCGCTATGTGCTGTATCTGTATCTCACCGATTTGCACGACCCGACAAAACTCATTGCCGAGCCGTCTGGCTATTTCCTTGCGCCGCAGGGCGATGAGCGTATCGGCGATGTGTCGAATGTGCTGTTCTCAAACGGCTGGATTGCAGACGAAGACGGCAAAGTATTTATCTACTACGCCTCGTCAGACACGCGAATGCACGTTGCTACAAGCACTATCGACAGGTTGCTCGACTATGTTGTCAATACCGCGCCTGACGGCTACCGCTCGGCAAACTCGGTAGAAACAATAAAGAAAATTATTGAGAAAAACAAATAAACAGGTGTCATTCCCGCGCAGGCGGGAATCCCATTTGTACAGTGAAATAAGGAGATTCCCGCCTGCGCGGGAATGACAGTTTTTTTCTAATTATGTAAATCTTGAAAAATTTGTTAATTCTGTAAAAAATATATAACGATGGAAAAAATAAAAATTAAAGAAAAAATCGCCTACGGTTTTGGCGATGCGGCGAGTTCGATGTTTTGGAAAATTTTCGGAATGTACGCTCTCTTTTTCTACACCGATGTTTTCGGCATTACTGCGGCGGCGGCTGGAACAATGTTTCTCGTGGCGCGGCTTTGGGACTCGTTTTTCGATGTTTTTGTCGGTATCGCAGCCGACCGCACCAAGTCGCGCTGGGGCAAATATCGCCCCTATCTGCTTTGGTTTGCAGTGCCGTTTGCCGTAATGGGCGTGATAACGTTTTTCACGCCGAGTTTTGCCACCACAGGCAAAATCATTTACGCCTACGTTACCTATTCGCTGATGATGGTTGTCTATTCGCTGATAAACGTGCCGTATGCTTCGCTTTTGGGCGCGATTTCCGCCGACCCAAAGGAGCGTAATTCGCTGTCGAGTTACAGAATGACGTTCGCATTTATCGGCTCTTTTGTAACGTTTATGCTGTTGCAGCCGTTGATTAATTTTTTCCAAAAAACATTCGACCCGCAGCACCTTGCCGAAAGCGCAACGGCTACCGTCAGCACTTCGGGCATTGCTTGGGCTTTGGGCGTGGGAACGATTGGAATATTGTGCGTGGTGCTGTTTTTCCTCTGTTTCAGTTGGACAAAAGAGCGCGTTGTGCAGATTGATAACGAGGAAAATGTGTCGGTAAAAAGCGATTTAAAACAACTTTTCCGCAACAATACCTGGTGGATTTTGGTTGCCACAGGTTTGGCTGCTCTGCTCTTCAACGCAATGCGTGACGGCGTGGCAATATATTATTTCCGCGACTATCTCGGCACTACCTACATTATGAGCGGTACGGGCTGGGATATGACCACGATTTATTTTCTTATCGGGCAGGCGGCGAATATTATCGGTGTGATTGCTGCGCCAATGATTTCGGCGCGTTACGGCAAACGGCTGACCTATATGATTGCGATTTTGCTTGCGGGCGTGTTCAGCGTTGCTTTCTTTTTCGCGCCGAAAAGCGTGGCAACGGTGCTTGTGCTGCAATTTTTCACCTCAATTTTCGCGGGTTATGTGCTGCCGCTGCTGTGGAGTATGTTCGCCGATATTGTTGATGACCAAGAAATTAAGACAGGGCGGCGAGCCACAGGGCTGATTTTCAGCAGTTCGTCTATGTCGCAAAAACTCGGTTGGGCGTTGGGCGCAGCATTGAGCGGCTGGATTTTGGCGTGGTTTCACTACTCGCCCGATGCAGCCGTACAAAGCGCGGAAACCATTTTTGGCGAAAAACTTATGATTTCGCTTTTGCCCGCCGCCTGCGCTGTGCTGGCATTTGTCGGAATGTTTTTCTACCCATTGAGCGACAAAAAAGTTAAAGAAAATACGGAAAAACTGGAGAAACGCAGAACGAAGAAATAATATTGATTGGGGGCTAAACGTAACAGAGTAAAAAAACTGTTACGTTTATTTGTGAAATAAATAAAATTTTGTAATTTTGCGATAGTTTGTTACCAACATTTTATTTAAAAACAAATGCCTTTCTTGACAAAAATAGGCATTTATTTTTATAAAAAAACGAGTGTTAAATTTATCATATTTCGATTTGTAATTTAGCACAATATGATTATGTAATTTCTAAAAGATATACTATGAAATATTTATATGTATTATTTTTAATGGCATTATTGCTTATGGGTTGTGCTTCAAATAAATTGGATAGATGCTATTCGGATTCAAATAATATTGTAGAAGATATATCTATAAGTTTTACACCAAAATTATTACCTTTAACTATAACGTATAGTTGGGAAAATGGTTTTTATATAAGCCCATCCTTTACTTTTTATACGGAATATGGAGATATAACCTTTTCAGCATCATTGAAAAAAACAAATTCAAAGCATGATGTAAAAATAATATTAAGAAATAATTCAGAAAATGGTTGGGGAGATAGAACTTATTACTTGGAAAATACAGATAATATAGAAGTTCATACAACTCATGGAATAGGAAACTTTACCATAGAATATCACAAAGATGTTTTGCTGATAGACTTGACAGAAGAGACAGATTTACAAGTAGAAGTATTAGTTAATAATGTATATAGTTCGGTGTATTCAACAAAAAATCAATTAAAAGTAACTGCTAAAACTGTTCTAAATGTTAGATATGGACCAGGAAAAGATTATGAAATTTATGATAAATTAAATAATGGGGAATATGTTGAAAATACAGGCGTTTATAAATATGTTAAGGGAAATAAATGGATAGAAATATGTTACAATGGGTATAAATTATGGGTAAGTGCAAAATATGTTCAATAAACAAATATTGTCTATATTCAATACCTACGAACTCTTCTAACTATACTCAAAATCAAAACACAAGAACAATAAAAATTTTGAACTTTGGAAAAGTTACAAGATTGGAATAAACAAAATCACTACCTTATAGAGTATGAAAATTTAAAAATATTATGCTTACAAGCGACCAAATAAAAACATTGCTTGGCGATATTGAAAATGAACGGGTTGAGCGTACAACCTCAACAAAAGACACCGATAAATATGCGAGAGCCGTCTGTGCTTTTGCCAATGATTTGCCAAACAAAAAACACGCGGGTTATCTGTTGCTCGGTGCTTTTGACGATGGCTCATTGAGCGGGCTAAGGGTTGATGATGAACTTTTGCGCAACCTTGCGGGCTTGCGTTCCGATGGAAATATCTTGCCGCAACCGGCACTAATGGTGTATAAAGTATCTTTCCCCGAAGGCGATATTGCGGTGGTGGAAGTGCAGCCGAGTAAAAATACGCCTGTCAAATACAAAGGTACAACTTACATTCGCATTGGCGCACGCAGAGGCGAGGCAAATGAGGAAGAAGAGCGTATTTTGCGTGAAAAAAGCGAAGTAAAAACGCAAACTTTTGACACAACGCCTTGCTTGCAGACGACTATAAACGATTTAGATTTGGACTTATTCAAAAAGGAATATTTGCCGAAATTCGTCAAAGAAAGTGTGTTGAAAAGCGACAAACGAGGAATAAAGCAGCAATTGGCATCATTAAAATTGTATGATACAAATCACGATTGCCCCACCGTTGCAGGCATTTTGTTGATAGGCAAAGACCCTGTGCATATTCTTTTTGGCTCTTATATTCAATATGTTAAGTTTGCAGGCAAAAATCGGGCTTCCAAAGTTCTTAACGAACGTCAATTTTCGGGAAATATTCTCTCAATTTTGAAGGAATTGGAAGCGTTTATCAAATACACCATTCAGACGCAACGACCTGTATTTGTGAGTGTTTTGCGTGAAGAGATGCGCATTAATTTTCCATACGAAGCAATACGGGAGTTGGCGATGAATATGGTAATGCACCGCAATTATCAAACAAATTCTCCTGCCAAATTCTACGAATATCAAGACAGAATTGAGATAGACAACCCCGGAAATCTTTACGGCAAAGTGCGCCCCGATAATTTTCCCAATGAAAGCGACTACCGCAATCCCGTGATAGCGGAAGCGATGAAAACGTTCGGTTATGTCAATCGTTTCAGTCGCGGCATAAATATGGTGCAGGAAATGTTGGAAGAAAACAAAAACGGTTTAGCAACATTCTCGCTCAATGATATGACTACTTTCAAAGTAACGGTTATAAATGCAGACCCTGACCCTGTAATTGATACAGAAAATGATACAACAAATGATACAGTAAAAGTCCCTGAAAAAGTCCTTGAAAAAGTCCCTGAAAAAACAATAAAACAAATTGACAATCAGAATATTACAAAACAACAAAACAAAAATGGTGCAGGAAACATTACAAGAAACATTACAGGAAACATTACAGGAAACATTACAGAAAGGCAACAATTAATTTTAAATAGTATAGCCAAAAATCCATATATTACATCAAGTGAGTTGGCTGCTTGTGTTGGTATTGATGCTGTAAATATTAGAGTTAATATTGCAAAACTAAAGAAAGAAGGCATTTTACAGCGTATTGGGGCAACCAAAAACGGTTATTGGAAAATAAATTAACGTTAATATTTTATGAAACAACAAATCTCCCAAGAATTAACCCGCAACATTCTCCCATTTTGGCAAAAAATGGTAGATACCAAAAACGGCGGTTTTTACGGACAAATGACAGGCGAAAATGTGCTTATGCCGAATGCCGAAAAAGGCGGAATATTAAACGCACGAATATTATGGTCGTTTTCTTCGGCGTATTTGGAGTTGAAAAATTCGGAATATTTGAAAACTGCCAAAATAGCAAAAATTTATATTCTCAAAAACTTTTTTGATAATGAATTTGGCGGCACATTTTGGTCGCTCAATGCTGACGGCTCGCCTGCGGACACCAAAAAACAGATTTACAGTCAGGCATTTTTCATTTACGCGCTCGTGGAGTATTATCGCGCAACAGGCGATAAAATTTGCCTCGACAAAGCGATTGAGTTATTTTATTTAATCGAAAAACACAGTTTCGATACTGCGCAAAACGGTTATCTCGAGGCATACAGCCGCGATTGGCAGTTGCTCGAAGACCTGCGCCTGAGCGACAAAGATGCCAACGAAAAAAAGACGATGAACACGCATCTGCACATTTTGGAGGCATACACAAACCTCTATCGCGTGTGGAAAAACGAGCATTTGGCGGCGCAACTCAAAAACTTGATAGAGATTTTTACCGATAAAATTATCAACCCAAAAACGCACCACCTTGACCTGTTTTTTGACGAAAATTGGACTTGCAAATCAACTGTAATTTCCTACGGACACGATATTGAATGTTCGTGGCTGCTGCTCGAAGCCGCCGAAGTTTTGGGCGATAAGTTGTTGATTAACAGCGTAAAACAAATCAGCGTACAAATGGCAACCGCCGCCGCCGAAGGTTTGTTGCCCGAAGGCGGACTGATTACCGAAAAAAATTACGACACAGGACAGGTTGATAATTACCGCGATTGGTGGAGCCAAGCCGAAGCCGTTGTAGGTTTCACAAACGCCTATCAACTGACAAAAGACGAGCAATTTGCCCAAAAAGCCGGCGATGTGTGGGCTTTTATCAGCGACAAAATTATTGACCGCGAGAATGGCGAATGGCATTGGGGAGTTGATGCCAACGGCAACATCGACACCGCCAACGACAAAGCGGGCTTTTGGAAATGTCCGTATCACAACTCAAGAATGTGCTTGGAAATGATAAGAAGAATGTAAAATGTAGAATTTAAAATTTAAAATTACAAAAAACATTTCTAAAAAATTGGGAACGTTTTTTTTGTAAAATTTTGTTAATAATAAAAAAATATTTAACTTTGCAAAAAATTATATAACCTTTTTAGTATTATGAAGAAATTTTACTTTTTATTTTTAGCAGCGTTTTTCTGCCTCACAGTGCAGAGAGCGGCTGCTGTGCCTGCGTATCCGTATCCAATTGAGATAACGCAACCAGACGGCACCACATTGACAGTTACACTCAAAGGCGACGAATTTGCCTCGTGGGCGGAAAGCGAAGACGGCTATACGCTGTTGCGCAACTCAACACACGCTTTTGAGTACGCCGTAAAAAACGCACAGGGCGACCTTGTGCCTTCGGGCAGAATAGCCAAAAGTCCTGCACAGCGCACTGCAAGCGACAATGCGTTTCTGCTGCAAACACCTAAAAAATTGGGTTACAGCAGCACGCAAGCAGTAGCATTTAGGCAGTTGAGGCAAGTACGGCAACAAGCACTTGAAAATTTTGTTTCGCAACAAGCACCAGCACAAAATGGTTCTCAACCTGCACCTGCCGTTAGCGGCATTGTACACGCGCCTGTTATTTTGGTGCAGTTTCAGGGGAAACCATTTACCAAAACACAAACCAATTTTCAAAATTTGTGTAATCAAGTGAATTACAGCGTTGGAACAGCCACAGGCAGCGTTCACGACTATTTTTTGGCGGCATCATACTCTCAACTTGATTTTCAGGTAGATGTGTATGGACCTTATACTTTGGCTAATACTATTGATTATTACGACAGCAAGTCGGGTGCAAGCAGCAGTCAGGTAACTTCGATAGTATCGGAGGCAACAACTTTGGCGCAGGCAGACGGCTGCAATTTTGCCAATTATGATGCAAATAATGATGGAAAGGTTGATGGCATACATTTGATTTATGCAGGTTATGACCAGTCGGCAGGTGCGCCTGTGGGAACGGCTATTTGGGCAACGGCTTGGAGTACGTCTGGCAGTTTTTGCACAAGAGATGGAAAAACAGTACCGCGTTTTTCAATGTCTTCTGAATTGCGAGGGACATCAGGTACGACAATCACGCCGATTGGTGTGATAGCGCACGAACTTTCACACGTTTTCGGTTTGCCTGATTTGTACGATACCGATTATGAAGAGAGCGGCGGAGAATCTATTCATTTGGGAACGTGGGACATTATGGCATCAGGCAGTTGGAACAATAGCGGCGATACTCCGCCATATCATTCGGCTTGGTGCCGTGACAAAATTGGCTGGGTACCTGCGGTAACACTTGCAGACCCTGCTATTATTACACTGCCAAATCCTGCTACAACAGGAGCAGTCTATAAAGTTACAACCACAACGGCAGGCGAATATTTTTTGATAGAAAATCGTCAAAAACAGGGAATTTGGGAAAATTATATTCCCGCAAGCGGAATGTTGGTTTATCACGTTGATGAAAATATAGGAACGCATATAAGTTATGGTCCAGGTTGGAGAGACATTAATGTTAACCCTGCACATCGCGGTTTGTATATTAAACAGGCGGGCGGAGGGGCAGGCAGTGCAAGTTCTACACGAACAACTGACCCCTATCCACAACCTTCACACGATTCATTTACAGATGCATCTGTTCCAAACTCAAAATCGTGGGCAGGAGCAAATACTGCAAAACCAATTACAGACATTACGCACAATACAGGTGCAAAAACAGTAACATTTACTTTTATGGGCGGACCAAGTTCCTGCCCGCGCCCCACTGCTATTTCCGCAGGCAGCGTAACCGCAAGCGGTGCAACTATCAGTTGGGTGCCAATAGGCAGCGCAACTTCGTGGTATTTTCAATATTCCGCTAATCCCGATTTTTCAAGTCCTACATCATATACTGTAAGCACGCCAAGCAAAGCCATTTCGGGTTTAAATGCTAACACAACTTACTATATTCGTGTTCGTTCTGTTTGTACAGGCGAAAACAGCGAATGGCGCGAGGGAAATTTTACAACTTTGTGCGCGGTTGCTACTTTGCCTGTAACTCAAGATTTTGAAAATTACGCAAATGTACAGGGCGCAACGGCTATCAATAATGCTGTGGCTGCTGACTGCTGGAGTTTTACGGCAAATATAGGAACTGATGACGACTTGAAAATTACTGATGCCGCAGGTATATCCGATTCACACGGTTGGGTATTATCAGGCACAAAATCTTTAATTTTTTCTACTTATTACACAGGTAGCGGTGCTGCACCTGGCGACGAACAGATACTTATTTCGCCGCAACTGCCCACAGTAGATAAAACACTTACATTTACTTACAGAAGTTATGGTAGTAACGACCCGTTGATTGTTGGCTACGGCACAACAAATATGCCTTCAGCAGCAACGTGGCTTTCGCCATCTTACATCGCAGCAGTTCAAACAACAGTAACAGATATTTTTATACCTGCTTCTGCGCAATATATTTTCTTCAAATATGCTGCCGATTACGCATATTACGTTGCGCTTGACGATATAATTATTGCTGCTGCACCTTCTTGCGCTCAAAAGCCAACTGGACTTACATCGGGCAGCGAAACCACAGGCGGCGCAACTATCTCTTGGACGGCGGCATCGCCTGCACCTGCCGACGGTTACGAATATTACTATTCAACAATAAACACTGCTCCTGCAAATACTGCGGCGATTGTATCTGAAAATGTAGTAACAGGTACTTTAAAAACACTTACAGGATTGAACTCAAGTACAACTTATTATTTCTGGGTGCGCTCTCTTTGCAGCATAAGCGGAAATGAAAAGAGCAATTGGACAAGTTCGGGGTCTTTTACAACACTATGCTTTCCAGTCGGCATTTACCCTTATAATGAAGGTTTTGAAGATTATACAGGAACAACCTACAACACAGCAGGGGTTTTACCTAATTGCTGGTATGGCTCGCCAACAGGTTATAATGGCAATGCACCGCATATTACAAGTAGTGGATATTATTGGTATCCGCACAATAGCACAAAGGCACTTACAATGACCTCTGCAATTGAAGGAGGTAATGTCTATGCAGTTTTGCCTGCATTCGACAAACCAATTAACCAACTTTCAATTTCATTTTGGTATAGATATGAAATTGCAACAGATGGCGAAATGACCATTGGTTACATTACAGGAAGCCAAGATAATGTATCTTCGTATGTTCCATTATTTACACCAACAAAGACAACTACTATATCACAAACGCCAGAATATATTTTTGCAGATGCAGGAGTAGATTTATCAAGTGCAACATATATCGCAATAAGATATAATCACCCCTCATATTTTTATAGTGTAGGTATTGATGATATTAATGTAAATTTCATAATTGCACCGACAGTTACAACACAAGCAGCCACAGGCATAACGCAAACTTTGGCAGTATTGAACAAAACTGTTACCGTTGGCACGGAAACAATTACTGCACAAGGTTTTAAGTACAAAAAAGTGAGTGAAACAGATTGGGTTAATTCCGCAAACGGCATTTTAAGCAATTTAATTCCAAATACCGAATATGAGTTTTATGCCTATGCCGCAACTGCAACTTATCCAAGCACTAACGGCGCAACATTGACTTTCAGCACTTTGCCGCACGTTGCACCGATTGTTACAACACAGGCAGCCACAGACACAACGCAAACTTCGGCATTGCTTCACAAGACTGTAACCTTAGGCACGGAAACATTGGTTGCTACAGCGCAAGGATTTTCTTATAGAAAGGTTGGAGAAGATTGGATAACGTCTGAAGATGGCGTTTTAAGTGGTCTGACTCCAAACACAGAATATGAGTTTTTTGCTTTCTTTTGGGGGCTAACATCAAATGAAACTAACTTATGGGCTACAGGCGACACATTGACATTCAGCACTTTGGCGCACGTTCCGCCGACAGTTGTAACGCAAGTAGCCACAGAAGAAACACTAACTTCGGCTGTGTTGCATAAATCCGTAACAGCAGGCACAGAAACAATTACTGCGCAAGGTTTTAAGTACAAAAAAGTGAGTGAAACAGATTGGATTAATTCCATAGACGGCATTTTAAGCAATTTAATTCCAAATACCGAATACGAATTTTACGCTTATGCAAATACGGCAACGTTCCCGAACAACAACGGCGCAACCTTGCCTTTCAGCACTTTGGCGCACACTCCGCCGACAGTTACAACTTTGCCTGTGGCAGATTTCGATACAACTTCGGCAATTTTGTTGAAAAATGTAACAGCAGGTACTGAAACAATTACTGTACAAGGGTTTAAATACAAAAAAGTCAGTGAAACAGATTGGATTAATTCCACAGACGGAGTTTTGAGTGATTTAATCCCAAATACTGAATACGAATTTTATGCCTATGCAACAACTGCAACTTATCCAAGCACTAACGGCGCAACATTGACTTTCAGCACTTTGGCGCACACCGCACCGATAGTTGTAACACAGGCAGCCACAGGCGAAACGCAAACTTCGGCAGTGTTGCATAAAACGGTAACAGCAGGCACAGAAACAATTACGGCGCAAGGTTTTAAATACAAAAAAGTGAGTGAAACAACTTGGATTAATTCCACAGACGGAGTTTTGAATAATTTAATTCCAAATACCGAATATGAATTTTATGCTTATGCAAATACGGCAACGTACCCTAACAACAACGGCGAAACGCTGCGCTTTACAACTGCCGTAACAGGCATAGACGATATTTTGGAAAATTCGATTTCAATCTATCCAAATCCTGTTACTGACGAATTGAATATTAAAACTGAAAATTCAAAGATTAATTCGGTAGAAATATTTGATGTTTCGGGTCGCGCAGTAGGGGCAGGGCGCGCCCTGCCCCTACACAGCGGCAGGAAGACAATCAATGTTTCTGCGTTGCCCGCAGGCGTTTATCTGATAAGAATAAACACCGACAACGGAGTGAAAACAGAGAGGTTTATTAAGAAATAGTGATTGTCTTTGAACCACGATTTTAATAAGATTAAAATGATTAACAGGATTTTGTTTTATCTTGGCAATCAAGAAAATCTTATTAAAATCTTGGTTCAGACAAAAATGGTTAATTATTAATCCTGTTAATCTTAAAATCTTGTAAATCCTGATTCAGACAGAAAGAAAAAGACTGTTAAGTTTCAAACACTTAACAGTTTTTTTATTAGGTGTCATTCCCGCGCAGGCGGGAATCCCATTTGTACAATGAAGTAAGGAGATTCCCGCCTGCGCGGGAATGACAGGTCTTTTTATTTTAATCAAGAAAATGTCAGAATCAGGATTTTCAGAATTAAAGAATTAGCAGGATTTTTATTTTAATCATATTAATCAATTAAATCTTATTAAAATCAAAGTTCAGACGATTAAAATCTTTGTTCAGACAAAAAAAATCTTTGTTCAGACAAAAAAAAA
>JAISKN010000018.1 GCA_031260925.1 Prevotellaceae bacterium
AATATAACATTAATTATTTTACATCACTTATCTGCGTTCGGACAAATTTTTAATACAGTCCGTAGGTTGTCCGCAGCACCTTAAACTCTGTTCGGCGGTTGATTGAGTTGCAGATTTCCTGCTGGTCTTTGCTCAAAGTGCCGATAAATTCAGGCGTGAGAATGTCGTCTTCTTTTAAAAAACGGTATTTTTGCGCCAAATTTTTATCTACTTCCACAGGGCGGCTTTCGCCGTAGCCTCTTGATGTCAGGCGGTCGGCGGCAATTCCTGCGTTAATCAGGTAATTGACAACGGATTGCGCACGTTTTTGAGACAGAATTTTGTTTGCCTCATCAGTGCCTACTGAGTCGGTGTGCGCTGCAATTTCGATTGTGATATTGGGGTTGTCGTTGAGCAATTTTACCAGATTTTGCAGTTCTGCCTCTGAGGCAGAGGTTAATTCCCATTTTGCAAATTCGTAAAAAACATTTTCCATTTTTACAGGCTTTGAAATGCTCGGCAAACGGAAATTTTTACTGTAATTTTTGCTGTTTTTTTCGTTAATTGTGGTTAGTTTTTCCGAACTGTTGAGGTAGCCGCGATGTGAGGCGAGCATTACATAATTCACGTCTTTTGCAAGTTTTATGCGGTAAGTGCCGTCTTTTTTGACGCGCTGTTTGACAATAACGCCGTTGTTTCCAACCAATTTTACAATCGCATCTGAAAGCGGCGCAAGGTTTTCGTCTGTAATTTTTCCTTCAACAAAATATTCGAGTTCTGGCAGTTCAAAATAATAAATTTTGTCCAAAGCCTTGCCGTTTCCGCGATTGGAAGTGAAATAACCGTTTTTATTTGTTTGGTCAAATGTGATGCCGAAGTCGTCGAACGATGAATTTATCGGGGACATAAAATTTTCCACAATCCAATTTCCGAGACTGTCTTTTTTTGCAGAAAAAATATCAAGTCCGCCGAAGCCTTGATGCCCGTTTGATGAAAAATAGAGCGTGCCGTCTGGCGAGAACGAGGGAAACATTTCATTGCCAGAAGTGTTGATTTTTTCGCCGAGATTTTCGGGTACTGTCCAAGTTTCGCCCTCTTTTTCGGCACGGTAAAGGTCTTTGCCTCCAAATCCGCCTGCTTGGTCAGACACAAAAACAAGTGTCTTTCCGTCTGGCGAAATTGCCGGGTGCGCTGCCATAATCGAACTGTCTTTGAACAGCACAACTGTCTGAGGCTCAGTCCATTGCCCGCCGCTGCGGGTGGCATACATAATTTCGCCGCCTCGCGTTGCGCCTGCCTCAGCCCAGCAGCGCGTAAAATAAATTTCGCGCCCGTCTGCCGTTATGGAGGTTGTGCCGTCATCGTCAGGCGTGTTAAATTCCGTTAAATATTGCGGTTTTTCCCATTTGCCGTCTTTATTTTTTTTGACGGAATAAACATCGTAATTAAATTTTCCTGTGATTGCGCTTGTTTTCTGTTTTTTTGAAACGTCTCTGTTTGTGGTGAAAATCAGCGCGTTACCGTCTGTTCCGATAAACGTAGGACAAATATCAGAACTTCGGCGCATATTAAATTCGGTTGCCGCGCGAATTTTGTGCCTTGTCGGATTTTTCAGCATTTCGCGTGCTTGCGCACAAGCCAAAAGTCCTGTCATTGCCTCGCGGTCGAGCGGTTTTTTCGTTAAAAAAAGCGTGTAATTTTTTGATGCCAAATCATAATTACCCAAAATCTGATAACTTTTTGCAAGATTTAGAAAAACGGTTGAATCTGCGCAGCCGTATTTTACTGCTGAGTTATAATTATTTATCCCTTTTTTTGTATTAAAAAGCAGACGATTACACTCGCCGATTTTAAAAGCGACATCGGCTTTGCGCTTTTTATTTTTTTTGTTGATTTTGCTGTAAAGTTTGCGGTATTTTTTTTCAACCTGAAAATATGCGCCGTCAGCGTACATTTTATCGGCTCTCATTAGGCGCGACTCAACGCTGCACCCGCTCAGCAAAAATAAAATGCTGACAGTCAGAAAATTATATGTAAAAAGTTTTTTCAAAATGATTTTTTATTTTCTTAAACGAAAAAAATGTGATTTTATTTTTTGGGGCTGCAAAGTTAAGTGTTTTTTTTGAATTTTTAACAAAAAGAGTGATGGAGATTTTGGGTTTGTTTATAGTGTTTGTAACAGCCAATCAACCACATTAAGTTTTCGTATTCCGTCATACACGGGATTGAAATCTATATCGGTTGTGAGCAGATATTTTGGATTGGAATCTTTTATTGCTCTGAGCGAGGCAAGTTCGCGTTCGAGCGTTTCGGGGTTTTCGGTAGTCCAAGACACTTGATAATAAGAAGTATAGCCGTTATGGTCAGTGCAAACAAAATCAACTTCGAGATTGTCTTTTTTGCCGATAAAAACATCGCGGTAACGCCTTACCAATTCAAAATAAACGGCATTTTCCAACCAATGTGAGCGGTCTTTTACCATTTCTCTTTTGAGCCGAACTTTGCGAAAACAAGGGTCAACAAGGTAATATTTGTTGAGTGTTTGCAAAAGCCCTTTCCCTTTTATTTCGTAACGAGGCACTTTGTAAATTAAAAACGCCTCGCACATCGCATCAATATATTTTGCAACCGTTTTGTTGTCAATTATCAAGCCATTTGTGCGTAATGTGTTGGAAATAGAACGCGGCGACACAAACGAGCCAACAGAATCAAAAACAAAGTCAATTATTTTGTTGAAATTATGTTTGTCTTTAATGGTTAATCGTTGAAAAATATCTTTTTCTATAATGGTATTCAACACACTTTCAACAAAACTGTCTGCCTGTTTTTGACTGATTTTTTTCTGATTATAATATTCTGGAATACCGCCTTCCTGCAAAAAATTAGTCAGAATTTCTATTTTTGATAAATTGGTATTTTGTTGATTATCAGCATTTTGAGTGCTTGAAATCCCCAAACTTTCCTTTTTTTGCAAGTTTGGGGAATTGGAAGTGATAACTTGCTGATTGTCAATATTTTGAGTGTCTGAAATCCTAAAACTTTCCGTTTTTGGTAAGTTTTGGGAATTGACTGTCGTAATTTGCTGATTATCAATATTTTGAGTGTCTAAAATCGCCAAACTTTCCATTTTTGCCAAGTTTGGCGATTTGGAAGTGATAAAGTTGTGATATTCAGCGAATTGTAACGGTAAAATATTTATTTCGATATATCTTCCTGTAAGCAAAGTAGCCAACTCGCCCGAAAGCAAATAAGCATTTGAGCCTGTAACATACACATCGCAATTTTTCTTGATAAACAAACTATCAACAAGCCGCTGAAAATCTTTGATATTCTGCACCTCGTCAAGAAAAATGTAATTCATTTTGTCGGCAACGAGTTTATTTTTTATATGCGAATGTATATGAAATATGTCGCCGATAGCCAAAGTGTCCAAATCTTCAAAATTGTAAAACTGAATTTGCTCCGACAAAACTCCGTTTTGCAAAAGTTCGTCAGCAAACATCTGCAACAGTGTAGATTTACCACACCGCCGCACCCCTGTAATGACCTTGATAATATTTTGGTCTTTCAGGTTGCGCAGCATTTGCATATATTGCTTGCGCTCTATGAGATTATTGATGTTTTGCTGTTCGGGCATATATTATAAGGAGTTTTGTAAATCAGTTTTCTCTTTTATAATTCTTAAATAAACTGTTGATTTTCAGTCTTATAACGCCGAATAACGCCTCTGAAAAGATGCCGCCGCTCATTTTTGAAACGCCGAGTTCGCGGTTGGCAAAAATTATTGGCACTTCCGCAATTTTAAATCCGAATTTATAAGCGGTAAATTTCATCTCAATCTGAAAAGCGTAGCCCTTGAATTTTATTGCGTCTAAATCAAACGCCTCCAGCACTTTGCGGCGGTAGCAAACAAAGCCTGCTGTTGTGTCTTTCACTTTCAACCCTGTGATTATTTGCACATATTTTGAGGCAAAGTAAGACATTAAAATTCTGCCGATAGGCCAGTTTACAACGCTCACAAGATTATTGACATAGCGTGAGCCGATAGCCACGTCTGCGCCGTTGTTTTCACATTCGTTGTAAAGATTTATCAAGTCTTTTGGCGGGTGCGAAAAGTCAGCGTCCATTTCGGTAATGTATTGATAATCACGCTCTAACGCCCATTTGAAACCAGCAATATAAGCCGTTCCCAAGCCGAGTTTCCCTGCGCGCTGAACAAGAAAAAGCCTGTCGCTATTTTCTTTTTGCAGATTTTTAACAATGTCAGCCGTGCCGTCAGGCGAACCATCGTCAATTATCAGAATATCAAACTTTTGCAGTAAGCCGAACACCGCATTTATGATGCTTTCGATATTCTCTTTTTCGTTGTATGTCGGAATTATTACTAATGATTTCATCTGTTTATATTTTTTACAGGATAAACAAGATTTACAGAATTAACATATTTTTTTGTGAATTATGCACATTATTTTTTACTCTTTTTCTAACTGCAACTGCAATGTCATTGTTTCGTATGGAACGTTGAGGTAGAGCAGTTCGCCGTAGCGTTCTGCCGTTACTGCGCCCAAAGGCTCGGCAAAATTGATTGTTACCCTAAAATCATCAATCGCGTAGGCGGCTGTTTGTTGCGGCAACTGTTCGCAAGTGCTGATTAAATCGCAGGTTTGAGGCGAGGTTGAGAATATAATTGATGTTGCTGTCAGACAGGGAAATAACATTGTTGCCTGTTGGGTAAAGTCAATGCCGCCTGAAAAAATAAACTTTACTTTCCACGTTCCGCTTAAAAACTGCTCGGTAATCTGGTCGCCAACTGCGGTTTTATATACAAAATCAACGGTGTTGTCGGAATGTACATCGTCAAAAGTAACGGCTTTTGTGGAAATTGTGGTATCAACCACATATCCTTCAATTTCAGGCGCAGTGATTGTGATTGTTCCTCCGTTTTCTACCGATTGCAAAAGGTTGAAACTTGCTGGTTTCAAGTCGTTTATGCTGTTATAATCTGTGTTCCAAAGGTTTATTTGAACATCATAACGCGATTTTTCTTCCAATTTTTTGAAATTCAGTTTCCAATGATGTCCTCCGTTGTCCATTTCTTTGCGCAGAAAGCCGTCATAGAAAGTAAAGATTTGAGTAAAACCGTCTTTCAAAGTATCAACTGCGGTAATCAAATCGTTTTCAAAGGTGTAATTTCCAGCAGCGCGCAGCCAATTACAGTTGCATTGTAAATCAAAGGTCAGGTCGGAGAAAAACTCCAAAGACGCGCCTCTGAAACAGCCGTTTTCGTACAGTTCAGCGAACGGCAGCACATTAATTTTTATGTCATCAACATAAATTGCCGCCACAGTCCATTTTCCGATAAAAGTGTTTTCTTTCTGAACTTTTTTGCAGCCTGTAAAGCCAATGAGAGCAACGCTGCAAAGGGTAAAAAAAAGTATTTTTTTCATAATGTTAATAAATAATATTTATAATTTTTTTAATTCTTAATTCTACTTTCGCAATTTACTTAATGTGTTACATATCAGTAAATTGTAAAAGTTTTATGTTTTGTATTATGTTGATTAACAGGTAATTAGTAAAACCTGATTTTTTTACCCAAGGCGTTGCCATTGGGCTGAAATATATTTGCCTTTCAGGCAACAGTCGTAAATTGCAGTATTACCTGTTACCTATTACCTGTTACCTATTACCTGTTACCTAATCAGGTTAGGTAAGGAGTTATTCACTGTTACTCAGGTTGTTTTGTTTATTTATCAGGTTAAAATCAGGTTTATTTTTCTAATAATTTTAACTTGCGAAAGTTAAATAACTGATTACAGTAAATTTACGGACAATTTATTACGCATTTGCCTGTTTTATCAATAAAGAAACAATAGCCTTTTTTGTATATTCGCACAACTGCAACTCCCTCACTAAAACTGCTCGCTTCATCATATATAATAGGAATAGCAATTTTTCCTGTTTTATCTATATATCCGTATTTGCCGTTTAGTTTTACCACAGCCAATCCTTCTTTAAATTCAAACGCTTTATCATATTGTAAAGGAATAACTTCATATCCTTCTTTATTAATAAATATATACTTGCCGTTTAATCTTACGCATGCAAATCCTTCGTTAAAATAAGGCCACAAATAACCACTTCCATCATATTTTATTGGGATAATTTCGTTGCCATTCCTGTCAATATATCCATGTTCATTATTTATCTGCAATTGAACCAATGCCATCCCCTCCTTAAAAATATCAATATTACCATACTTAAAAGGCGTAATTTCGTTGCCATTTTTATTAATTATTCCCCATTTGCCGTATAATCTTACAGCAGCCAATCCTTCGCTGAATTTTTGAGTGCTTTCATATTTAAACGGTATAGCCTCATTGCCGTTTATATATATAAATCCCCATTTGCCGTTCAATTTTACAGCAGCCAATCCTTCGCTGAAACTTTTAGCATCTTCATATTTTAAAGGAATAATCTCGTTGTCATTTTTGTCTATAAATCCCCATTTGCCGTTTAATTTTACAGCAGCCAATCCTTCGCTAAAACTAAACGCACCATCATATTTTAAAGGAATAACCTCATTCCCTTCTTTATTAATAAATCCATACTTGTTGTTTAATCTTACGCGTGCCAATCCTTCGCTGAAATCCCACGCAAAGTCATATTTAAACTGACAAATTTCTTTGCCATTTTTATCTATAAAACCATATTTTTCAGAATAATTTGTTATCCTTGATAAATTCTCGTGAAAATCCGATACTAGATAATAATAAGGCTTAAAAGCAATTACCAACTTGCCATTTTTATTAATAAATCCAATATCTTCAACCTTTGCTAACCCATCTTGGAAAGAAGATATAAGCCAATGTTTCTGAGTTGAGGTACGAGTTTGTGTCTGTGCAGGTTTTGCCGTACCAGTCGGTTGTTTTATTTGTGCCGTTATATTTACGGCACTGCTGCAAATCAGCATAGCCAACAAAAATGTTGATGTTTGTTTGTTTTTCATAATTCTGTTTTTTTTAATTGTTATAAAAATTAGTATTTATACTTGTTGATATGGATTGTTCCCTTGCAGTTCGTGCCTCAAAAATCAACACACTGGCTGCAAGCCTGCACAAGCAGTGCTAATCCTGTAAATCTTTTAATTCTAAAATCCTGATTCAGACAATTTCTGTTAAGCCAGCAATGACATCTATTTCTTTTCCCAAGTTAATTGAATTTTTGCAAGCGGTTTGTTTTCTGAATTACGAACTTCAAAGATGTTTTTTTGAGGAAAATCTTCGCGGAAAACTGCAACATTTTCGCCAAAACGAGCCTCGTGCATAAAATTTGCATCAAAACGCTTAAACTGCTGATTTTTAAACTGTTCCAAATCAAAAGTATCAAGCGACCACTGAAAATATTTCATTGTATTGACGTGTTCATTAAAATCAATGTCCGAATAAACAACTGAGTGATAGGTAGTTGCGGGCTTGTCGGCGGCAATTTCTGCAACTCTGACAGGTTTTTCCATTTCAGACGGCACGCCCGTTGCAAAACGTTTCCACTCAATTTTATTGTCCAAACTGTAAGTGCGCCGCGTATTTGTGTCTATTATTGCCCAAATTGACGTTGCATTGCCGATTGGATTATGGTTTTTATCAAAAATTTTAAAATTTCTTGTAGTAAATAATCTGTTATAATCTTCCACCCACGTTTCTACTGTAAATTCCTCGTGTTGAGTGGGTAATTGCTGCATTTCCACTGCGAAACGCGACACGACCCACGCAAGATTTTCTTCCTGCAAACGCTCCATTCCAAAGTTATTCAGAGTTGCCGCCAATCCTGCCGTATTTAGAATGTAATTGCCTAATGCACTGATAGTTATGTGCCAACTAAAATCAACGTCTTGCGGAGTAACAAAATATTTGAAAGTATTTGTCATAAAATTTACGATTTATGATTTACGATTTACGATTTACGATTAATGCGTTTTGCGCCTGTCTTTGTTCTTTCAGCGTAGCGGTCTATCTCCGTTTCATCTGTTGCAGCGGGTTAAAGTTGCCTTTTTGCGCTGTTTTCATCATTTTTTGCATCTGCTCAAACTGCTTTATCAGTCGGTTGATTTCCTGTATGTTGCGACCAGAGCCTTTTTCGATGCGGGCTTTGCGGCTGCCGTTGAGAACGTGCGGGTTTTCCCTTTCATACGGCGTCATTGACTGAATTATTGCCTCGATGCCCTGAAATGCCTTGTCGTCAAT